>JAPLCR010000308.1:0-23181 GCA_026392135.1 Armatimonadota bacterium | reverse complement strand
GCAGAGAGTGGTTCCGCCCCCTCAAAGAGTTTGAGATGTCGGAACCACTCTTTTTGCTATAGCCCCCTTCCCGTTTCGGGAAAGGGGTTAGGTCAAAAACGAGCGACTACCCTTTGCGGAATATCCTGCCGATACCGCTCATAATCCGCTTGCCAAGCGCGAAGTTCTTAATATCGTCGAAAATCGAGTAGAAGACCGGAGTCGCGAGGAGCGTGAGCAGGAGCGAGAAGGTCTGCCCCCCGATAACCACATAGCCGATGTTGCGGTTCGTCGCCGCGCCTGTGCCGCTAGACCATACCAGCGGGAGCATACCGATAACGAACGCGAACGTCGTCATAAGGATGGGGCGCAGACGGTCTCGGTTCGCCGCAATAATCGCGTCGTAACGGTTCATCCCCTTCGCCCGCAACTGGTTCGTGTGGTCTACCTGCAAGATGCCGTTCTTCTTTACGACTCCGAACAACACCAGAATTCCGAGCATCGAGAAGATATTGAGCGAGATTTTGAACACAAGTATTGAGAGAAGCGCAAACGGAACCGTAAGCGGAAGCGCAATCATAATCGTAATGGGGTGAACCCACGACTCGAACTGCGCCGCGAGAATGAGATACATGAAGATAAGCGAGAGCGCGAACGCCGCCATAAACGCGCTGAAGGCTTTCACCTGCTCCCGCGAGTTGCCAGACACGCCGTGTGTGTAGCCTGACGGCAGGTTCAACTTCTTCACAATTTCGGTCATCTTCTCCTGCACCGTCGCTTGCGATGCGCCGGGCAGAATGTTCGCCATAAGAGTCAGTTGGCGCTGGCGATTCAATCGGTAGATTTGTGAGGGTCCTGTGCCCTGCGTAAACCGAACTACCTGCTCTAAAGAGACACTGCCGCCCGGTTGTGTGCTAGAGGGAACGGTAATCTCTTTGATAACGTCTGCATCGCTACGGCTGGACTTAGCGGCACGGATATGCACCTCATACTGCTCGCCGTTTTCGTTAAAGTTGGTCACTTTTGCCCCGCCCACCATAAGGTGCAAGGCACTCGCAATGTCCACCACAGAGACACCCAGTTCGGCGGCGCGTTTGCGGTCTATCTGCACACCCAACTCAGGCTGTCCCACAATCAGCGAACTGTCTACGTCAACCGCTTCAGGAACCTTTTTGAGTTCCGTCAGTGCTTGCGCCGAAATCTCCGTCAGTTTGGCAAGGCTAGGTCCCGAAATATAGTAGCTAAACCCCGTCGGCGCTCCTCCTCCGCCTGCAATCGCAGGAACAGGTCCCACACTAGCGCGAAGACTACCATACTTGGGAAGCACCTTAGTACGTACCATCTGCATTACATCTTGCTGTGTAAGGTCTTTGCGCTTTTCAACATCCAGCATCTTCACAAAAACGCCCGCCTGATTTTTGGTCTGCTGGTCGCTGTTACCAATCGTCAGGAGAGTGTACTCCACGCCGGGTAGCTTTTTCACATCGTCATCAATACGGGTCGCAAGGGCTTGCGTCGCCGCAAGGCTGGTTCCTTCAGGCGCACGTACCGAAACTTGGAACTGCGACTCGTCGTCATCCGGCAGGAAGTTTTTGGGAACCGCCATACCAATGGGAACCGTGCTGTAGAGTACCCCCAAACTAATAACGACAATCACCCAACGGTGGCGCATGGAAAACTTGAGCAGAACAGTGTAGATACTATCCAGAATACGGAAGAAGCCAAACTCTTTAGAGCTACCCTTCTTCTTTACTGCCTCGTCTTTGGGCGGCGGCATCTTAATCCAGCGCGAAGAGAGCATAGGGGTCAGAGTGAAAGAGACGATAAGCGAAATGAATATCGCAAATGCCATCGTAAGACCAAAGGAGTTCATAAAGCGCCCGACGATACCGGTCATAAACGCAACGGGGAGGAAGACCGCAATCAGCGAAAGCGTGGTTGCCAACACCGCAAGACCAATCTCCCGCGTCGCCTCAATCGCCGCCTCGAAGGGGTTCATGCCCTTCTCTTCCACAAACCGATAGATGTTTTCCAGAACCACAATCGCGTCGTCAATCACGATACCTACCGATAGGGTAAGTGCCAACAGGGTCAAACCGTTGATAGTGAAGCCCATATAGGACATCAAGCCGAAGGTGCTGACAATAGAGGTGGGTATCGCAATGGCGGCGATAATTGTGGTTCGGTAGTTCCAAAGGAAGAGCAGAACAACCAGAGCGGCGAGGATGCTACCCACCACAAGGTGTTCTTGAACTGCGCTGTTCGCCGCTTTAATAAACTTGGACTGGTCTCTAGCGATCACGATCTGGTAGCCGCTCGGAAGCGTCTTCTCTATCTGCTTGAGGCGGGCAAGAACGCTGTCTACCGTCGCCACGGTGTTCAACCCGGACTGTTTACGTACAGAAAGCACAATCGTAGGCTTTCCATTCAACGTAGCGACAGAGGTCGCTGTCTCCATCCCGTCCTCCGCAGAGCCAACATCCGAAAGCCGAATACTGGTAACCCCCTGCTTCGCGATGGGAATGTCGTTAAACTCGGAGACGCTGCCAACGCGTCCATAGGTACGGAGCGTGAGTTCACGGGTGGTCTGATCTACATTACCGCCGGGTATCTGTATGTTTTGGGTTTGAAGGGCGCGTTGCACATCCAACACCGTCAAATTGCGCGATTTGAGCTTCGCAGGGTCTAGTACAATATTGATTTGACGGGCGCGACCTCCCACAAGACGAACCTGCCCCACTCCGTTGATACTCTCTATCTGACGGCGCAGTATCTTGTCTGCATACTCAGTGGTGGTACGAACATCCTTTTCCGAGACGAGCGCTATGTCCAGAATAGGAGATGCATCGGTGTCTACCTTGTCTACCGTCGGCTGCTCAATGTCTTTGGGAAGCAAAGGCAGAGCAGCGTTGACCTTATCGCGTACCTCTTGAACGGCGACATTGATGTCCTTCTCAAGCACAAAGGCTACGGTAACAATACCCACGCCCTCATAAGAGGTGGAGTAGAGTTGGTCAATACCGCTCACCGTATTGACAGACTCCTCAATTTTGTCCACAACCTCCGTCTCAATCTCTTCAGGAGACGCGCCAATCTGGCGCACGACGATGGTGACGATAGGGAAGTCGACTTTCGGGAATCGATCTACACCGAGGCGACCATAACTAAACAGACCGACGACGGAGAGGATAAGTATAATAACCGTCGCGAAGACGGGACGGCGAACACAGGTTTCCGCTAACCACTGCATAGAACCCAACCTCCTTGCCTCCCTATTTGAACAACAACTGTCTTACGGGAGTTTAGTATGAGACCCCTTTTCAGGAGCCGGATACCCTATTATACCTAGTGGCAAGCAAAAAAGTGACTGTCGGTCATAAATTTTTCAAAAAGCGGCAGAGGGGCTTAACCTCTCGCTCTGATTGCGTGATAGAGATAGAAGCCTACTCCATTAGGCAGAAGAGCCTACCATTTCTCACCCCGCTTACACATTGAGTTGATTACGCCAGAGGTGACACCTCCTATTGGAATACCGACTCTGGGTGATTCTACACCTTGACAAATAGTTTCTTACATTCTATACTCTCCATAAGGTTATCTGCCCCACTCAACTAGGGCATAACCAATCTAATTACTGGAGGACTATCGCGTGGGCAATCGCGTGCAACCTAAAGCCAACGCGCCCTATGTAGTCGGCGTGGATCTCGGCGGTACAAACGTTCGTGCTGCCGTTTTGGATAGAAACGAAAAATCTCTGGGGCGTTTTGAGACCCCTTCTGACGCAAAAGCCGGAGCCGCTAAGACCGTCGTTCGTATCGCGGATGCGGTGCGCGGCGCGGCGGATGCTGCGGGCGTGAACATCAACGATATAGGCGCAGTGGGCGTAGCCGTTCCCGGTCACATCAACGTACCGGAGGGGCGTATCGTCTGGGCTCCCAACTTCGGCGAGTACGCCAACGACTCCTATGTCCCCTATAAAGATGTCTATCTGCGGGATATGGTAGAAGCCGAACTCGGTATCGCAATGGTCATGGACAACGACGCGAACGTCGCGGCGCTTGGCGAGTTCCGCTTTGGCGCGGGACGCGGCACACGCCACCTCGTTATGTTTACGCTCGGCACGGGCGTGGGCGGTGGTATCGTCGTGGATGGCGAAGTTCTGCGCGGCTCTACAGGTGGTGCGGCAGAGGTCGGACACATTATTATTGCGGACGGCGTTGGCGGAAGCCAGTTTGGAGCGCATGGGCGGCTCGAAACTCTCGCGGGGCGCGACGCAATAACCGAACGCGCCGCTCTTAAAATGGAATCTGGGCGCGAAACCAAACTCTGGGACTACATCACGGGACCCGAATCGCTCATGCAACACCTCACCCCCGCCACGATAGACGATGCCGCAGAGGCGGGAGACGCTCTTGCCATTGAGGTTCTGAACGATATAGGACACTTTGTCGGTCTCGGTATCGCCAGCATGATAAACGTGTTCAACCCCGAAGTGGTCGTTTTGGGCGGCAAAATCGCTCGCTCCAAAACCCTCTTCTCCGCCGCGCATCGAACCGCTCGCGCTAGCGCTGTTGGCTCTATTTTCGTCTCCGCGAAAATCGTTCGCGCAGAGCTTGACGACAACGCGGGAATTATGGGTGCTGTCGAACTCGCATGGCGCGAAATCGGCGGTTAGAAGGCTAATAAACTATGCCACGTATCGAACAGAGCCTCACTATTAACGCGCCCATCGAAACGGTCTACGCAACGGCTCGGAACGTCGAAGATTTTCCGAACTTTATGGCGGATTTGAAATCGCTAACGGTTTTGGAGAGAAGCGAAGACGGAAACCGCACAACGACGGAGTGGGTGGGGCTTATTCGCGAGTTCAAAATGACCTTGAAATGGACGCAAGAGGATGTTTGGGATAGCGAACGCTATCGCGACGAATTCACGCAGATAAAAGGGGATATGGACAGTATGTCGGGCTACTGGCAGTTCACCTCCGAATCCCCCAACATCACCCGCTTCGATTCCGTTTTGGACTACGAGTACAACGTCCCCCTCATAGGCGCAATGGTCAAAACACTCATTAAGAAGAAGATAACCGAAAACCTTCACGCGACGATGGAAGCCATTAAGCGGCGAGCAGAAGAGGCATGACCCTCTTTGATAAGAGTGCGTAGCTCCTGTAGATACGTGTTGTAGGCGATGCAATGACGCGCCTTCTTGCCACAGCAGGACTGCGGAAAGAGGGCGCGTCACTACGTTTTTAGGATAGAGGAAACTGTTTACACAATGAGCGAGCGTATTTTTGGAACCGATGGAGTGCGCGGCAAGGCGAACGACAAACTGACCGCGAAACTGGCGTTAGAACTGGGCATGGCGGCGGGGAAGTGGATTCACGACCACCCCGATACGGACGAAAAGCGTCCTTTCGTGATAGTAGGGCGCGACCCGCGCCTCTCAGGCGATATGCTAGAAGCGGCACTCTCCGCAGGGCTTGCCTCTATGGGAGTAGATGTCCGCCTAGTAGATGTGATTCCCACCCCGGGCGTGTCGCAACTGGTTATTTCGCAGGGCGCGGCGGCGGGCGTAGTCCTCTCAGCCTCCCACAATCCCTATCAAGACAATGGAATTAAGTTCTTCGGGCGCGACGGCAAAAAACTCCACGACTCCATTGAAGACAACATCTCCGACCTGCTGGATAACGTCGCCTCGTTTACTCTGCCAATGGACGACAACATCGGCTTTGTTCACTTCGTTCCGGAGCTGACGCAAGAGTACGCCACGCTAGTCAAAGCGACTGTCGCAGATTTTGGAGAGAAGCCGCTCGGCGGGCTAAAGCTCGTCATGGACTGCGCGAACGGCGCAGCGCATCGGCTAGGTCCCGAAATCTACCGCGATTTGGGTGCAGAAGTCACAGTGCTATCCGACGCACCCGACGGCATAAACATCAACGCGAACTGCGGCTCCACCAAAACGAAAACCATGCGCGCGAAGACACGCGAACTCGGAGCGGATGCCGGTATCGCCTTCGATGGCGATGCAGACCGCGTTATGCTCTCGGATAGCGAGGGTAATGAGGTGGATGGCGACCAGATGATGGCGATGATAGCCCTAAACCTCAAAAGAAAAGAGAAACTCACAGGGAACATGGTTGTCGCAACCATTATGAGCAACCTTGGGCTAGAGAAGGCTTTAGAGGAGGCGGGCACTCTTCTACATAGAACGCAGGTGGGCGACCGCTACGTATCGCAAGCGATGGAAGAACTCGGCGCAGTGGTGGGCGGAGAGCAGAGCGGGCACATCCTACTACCCTCCATTACTCCTACGGGCGACGGTATGGTGACCGCGCTTCAGGTTCTCGCCATTATGCACGAAACGGGCAAATCACTCTCCGAACTAGCAGGTGTCGTGCGTAAATACCCGCGCAAACTGGTGGGTCTTAAAGTGCAGAACCTGAAAGGGTGGGACAAAGACGCAGAGATTCAAGCCGCCATTAAACAGACCGAACAGAGGGTCGGCAAGCCGATTTGGGTCTCAGTTCGCGCCTCTGGCACGGAACCTCTTATCCGTGTTATGGTACAAGACGACTCTATGTCTCAGGCGGAAGTAGATAAAACGGTAGAAGATATGTCGGAGGTTATATACCGCAAACTCGGCAAAGCATAGTAACTGGCTCGCGTCGAGCAAGATGGACACTTAGCCCCTAGGAGGGAACATGACTGCAATACTGGTAGAGGATCTGGTCAAAAGCTACGGGGGAGTGCGTGCGGTAGATGGAATCAGTTTTAGCGTCAAGGCGGGTGAAGTGTTCGGGATGCTCGGTCCGAATGGTGCGGGAAAAACAACAACCACTGAGATTATTGAAGGGTTGCGTTCCGCCGACTCAGGGCGGGCGGAGGTTTTTGGCATAGACGTAGGCAAAAATAGCGCGAAGGCGAAAGAGAAAATCGGAGTCGCGCTACAAACCGCCACCATGATGCCTAACCTCACCTCATGGGAGCTACTCGACCTGTTTGGCAGTTTCTATCCCAAAGCCACCTCCCCCGACGCGCTTCTCGAACTTCTAGGGCTGACGGAGAAGCGTAACGCCCGTGTGCAGACACTCTCTGGCGGTCAACAACAGAGGCTCTCCGTCGCCCTCGCGCTCGTAAGCGACCCAATGCTTGTTTTTCTGGATGAACCGACGACGGGGCTTGACCCGCAGGCGCGGAGACAACTCTGGGGTGTTATCGAAGAGATGCGGACACAGGGGAAAACGGTCTTCCTGACTACCCACTACATGGACGAGGCAGAGCGACTCTGCGACCGTATCGCCATTGTAGATAGTGGTAAAATCCTCGCGCTAGACACACCAGAGAGGCTTATTAAGAGTCAGTTTGCGGAGCGCACCATCCAGTTCACCCCGCCCATAGAGTTAGACCCGCAGACCTTTAGCGACCTGCCGAACGTACTGCGCGTCGCCGCAGACGGGGGCGAAATCACGCTCTT
This sequence comes from Armatimonadota bacterium, assembly GCA_026392135.1. Taxonomy (GTDB): domain Bacteria; phylum Armatimonadota; class Chthonomonadetes; order Chthonomonadales; family Chthonomonadaceae; genus CAIJLM01. The sequence goes on along the minus strand of JAPLCR010000308.1, from coordinate 15,726 downwards.
CTCAGACGCTGTGCAGAAATCGCTGGCGGCACTGCTAGAGCGGGCGGAAACCAGAAGCATTGAGATAGGCGATGTCCACTTGCGTCGCCCGACATTGGAAGACGTGTTTCTAAAAATGACGGGCAGGAGGATACGAGAATAACATGAACGCCTATCGAAAACTAACAGCGGCGGGACTGCGTGCTTTTTTTCGCGATAAAACTGCACTCTTTTTCAGTTTCTTCTTTCCTATCTTCTTTATGGTTATGTTCGGTTCGCTACTGGGAGACCACAAAGCCTCCGACACACAAAAGTTTCCTATTGGAGTGGTTCTTCAAGACTCTTCGCCAACCTTATCATGGGTTCCTGAAGTTTTCAAAAAGGTTCCTATGTTGGAGCCACACGTCGGGACTCTGGATTCCGAAAAAGAGGCGTTGCGAAACGGCAAAAGGCGGGCGGTCATCGTCTTTCCTGGAGATTTCTCCCAGAAAATGCAGGCAGGAGCGACAAGCGAGGTGAAAATCCTCACAGAACCCTCGCAACAACAGGCATCGCAGATAGCGGTCAGCATCGCCAAGCAGGTTCTGGACAAGATGGAAAAGCAGATGAGTGCCCGAACGCCGCTTCTGGAGACGAAAGAGGAGTCCGTGACCTCTGACAAGCCGAACGAAGCCAAGCCGCGTCAGATTGATTTTATGATTCCCGGCATTCTGGCAATGACGATAATGCAACTGGGCATATTCACCGCAATTCCCATCGTCAATATGCGTGAGAAGGGCATTTTGAAGCGGTATGGAGCCACACCTCTGCCCCGCAAAACGCTTATCGGCAGTCAGATAACCATGCGCCTGATAATCGCGGTGTTTCAGACGGGCGTTCTACTACTTATGGGCGTTGTGTTTTACCAGTTTCGCCTTGTCGGGTCGTGGCTGGGGCTACTGGGTTTGGTTGTCATAGGGGCACTGACTTTCATCAGTCTGGGCGCAGTGCTTGCCTCTATCGCCAAGACTCAGGAGGGCGTAATGCCGCTTGTGCAGTTGACCAACCTGCCGATGCTGTTCCTTTCCGGAATGCTCTTTCCGTCCGAACTTATGCCCGCCTACCTGCGCCCCATAATAAACATTCTGCCCGCGACGCACTTGGCGGAGGCGATGCGCGCCGCCGTCAATGCGACCCCGTCGCCGCACACGATAGCGGGCAATCTGGGCGCGTTGGCGGCGTGGCTTGTAGCCTGTCTGCTCATTGCGACTCGTATCTTCCGATGGGAGTAGCGTGAAGAGAGGAATCGGAAGCGAAAAGGGCGAACGTAGAGATACCAACTTTCACAGGAGAATAATCATGTCCGAACCCAAACCGCTCTCACGTCGCGAGGTTCTACGAACGGCTTCCTTACTCGGCGTATCCACCGCCGCGTTCGCTCTGCCCTCCCCCGCGCACGCAGAGGAGTCCGCCTTTCCACTAGATAGCGGGCTGGCGACGGGCAAGCCCCGCCCCCTGAAGTACGAATCTATTCCCGGTCTGCTGACCAAAGAGCAGGTCGCCCCGCACTACAACGCGCACTACGGGGGCGCGCTCAAGCGATTCTTGAAAATTGAGCAGGACTTGGATACGCTTCTCAAAAGCGATAGTCGGCTTGGAGGGGACGCGCATATCCTCCTGCAAAAAGACAAAGTGAACCGTATGAATAGCGTCCTTCTGCACGAACTCTATTTCGATAACCTGATTCCTAAACCTGATGCCCCCAAAGAGGACATAAAGACCGCGCTGACCAACCGCTTCGGAAGTTTTGACCGTTGGCAAGAGGACTTCCGCGCTACCTGCATGGCGGCGAATGGCTGGGGCGTTCTTGTCCGCGATATGGTGAACGGAAAGCTCTACAATGTCGCTAGCGACCTCCACGAGATTGGGGTTCTCTGGCTAGGACAGCCTCTGCTCGTCTGCGATGTCTACGAACACGCCTTCTATGTGGACTATCAGAACCGCAAAAAAGACTACGTGGATATGTTTGTCACGTTTATTGATTGGAACGAGGTCAATCGCCGCTATCACGCGCTAACCCGATAGCGCCCGAACCCTAACTAAGGAGAAGTCGTCTCGAAAATGAAAATGAACTATTCCAACCACCGCCTTACACGCAAAATATCTCTACCTGTTCTCGCCCTCCTCGCGACGGGAGCGTTGGCTTGCCCCGTTCTCGCGGACGACGCGCCTCAGTTCCGAGGGCCCAACCGCGACGGCATCTATAAAGAGAAAGGTCTCCTACAGTCGTGGGGGGCGGGAGGTCCCAAACTCCTCTGGAAATCGCCCCGCAGAGGCGAAGGTCACGCCACTCCCTCTGTCGCCAACGGGCGCGTCTATGGCATGGGGCTACGCGACAATCAGGAGATAGTCTGGGCGGTAGACGTGAAGACAGGCGATGAAGTGTGGAGTACGCCCATCGCGCCGGGCATATCGCTGGATGCAGGGCAGGGCGGCTACGGTTCGCGCAGCACCCCCACCGTTGTCGGCAAAAAACTCTATACGCTGGGAGTGGGCGGCGAACTCGTCTGCCTGAACGTAGCGGACGGCAAACTGTTATGGCATAAAAACCTCGTCAAAGACTTCGGCGGCTCGATTCCCACATGGGGCTTCTGTGAATCCCCCTTAATTGATGGCGAAAAAGTCATCGTCGCGCCCGGCGGAGAGAACACCATCATCGCGCTGAATCGGAATACAGGCGACACTCTCTGGACGACGCGCGTTCCCGAAAGAGACCGCGCCCACTACTCCTCCGCCATCACTACAGAGGTTGACGGGGTGCGGCAGTATATTGAGTTTCTAGGAGGCGGTCTCATCGGAGTCTCCGCAAAAGACGGCAAATTCCTCTGGAGATACAACACTCCCGCCAATGGCACTGCGAACTGCGCCGCTCCTATCGCCATAGAGAACCTCATCTTCGCCGCTTCCGGGTATGGAACGGGCGGAGGTCTGGCGCAACTCACCTCGAATGGGGGCGGTATCTCCGCAAAACAGATATACTTTACCAAAGAGATGCAGAACCATCACGGCGGCATGGTCGTCGTTGGTGACTACCTATATGGATTCAACGGCGGCACGCTCACCTGCCTTGAATTCAAAACGGGTAAAGTGATGTGGACGGATAGGAGCGTTGGCAAAGGCTCTGTTACTTTTGCAGATGGAAGGCTCTATGTTCGTAGCGAACGGGGGCCCATCGCCCTAGTAGAGGCGACACCTAAGGGCTATGTAGAAGCAGGACGCTTCGACCAACCCGACCGCTCCAATCAACCTAGTTGGCCCTACATCGTGGTCTCTAATGGCAAAATGTACGTCCGTGATATGAACAACCTACTCTGCTACGATGTGAAGTAGTTGGCGCTAAGGGGGGGCTTCTGTGTCCAAACCCTTCGATGGCGTGATGTAGTCAGGGTTGCGGGAACACATAACCTCACCCTAACCCTCTCCTTCGCAAAGGAGAGGGAATCTCGCGGGGCGAAGGCGTAGGGTTGGTCTCGTTGCCACATTAGCGGCAGAAGGGCTCCTCTCCTTTGCGAAGGAGAGGCTGGGTGAGGTTATGCGGGTGCAACGAACATTCCCGCAACTCAGAGATATTGTGTGACGAAGTTCTTGATTGAGTTCGAGCGTTTGGCGTTACGTCTTCTCGAAGCGAGGGGGCGGAGCGAGTTGCTGGACTAAAATCTGCTGATGTTTCACGCTCTTCTCTGAATATAAGGAAAGTGTATCACTATGAATTCGACAAAATCGCAACTCTTCTTTACTCTCCTCATAGGCGCTTTGAGCCTAACGGCTCTCGTCGCCCGCGCCGAAGACTGGCCTCAGTGGCGAGGCGCGAATCGCCTAGGTATATCTACAGAATCCACTTGGAGCGTAGGACGCGGAACGCCCCCCAAAGCGTGGCAAGCCAGTGTAGGCGAGGGCTTCTCGTCGGTTGCAGTGGTACGCGGCAAACTCTACACAATGGGTAATGTGGGCGGTAAGGACTGGGTTCACTGCCTGAACGCAGACACAGGGCGCGTTATCTGGCAAAAAACCTACTCATGCCCTTCCGGCGGAGACTATTCGGGTCCTCGCTGTACTCCGACGGTGGATGGCGACAAGGTGTACACTCTTTCGCGTGATGGGCAGGCGTTCTGCTTCTCTGCCGACAAGGGCGCTATCCTTTGGAAGGCGAACATCGCGCAACTCGCGAACGCAAACGAGCCGCAGTGGGGCTTCGCAAGCTCTCCCCTTATTGACGGAGGTGTCGCTATCTACAACGTCTCTTCGGCAGGAGTAGCACTAGACAAAAACACGGGGCGCGTGGTATGGAAGTCGCCTTCAGGAGATGCAGGTTATTCGTCGCCTCTTCCGCACAATTTAGGCGGAGTGCATGGCGTAGTGCTCTTCACCGCGCAGGGCGTAATCAGTGTAGACCCGCGTAATGGCGCAAAGCAGTGGGGGCACCCTTGGAACACGCAGTTCAACGTCAACTCGGCAGACCCTATTATCACTGGCAATAACGTTTTCATCTCATCGGGCTATGGCAAAGGATGCGCCCTCCTAAACGTGGTGGGTGGTCGCGCCTCCGTCGTCTACCAAAATCGCAATATGAGAAACCACTTCCACACCTGCCTCCTTCTCGACGGATACCTCTACGGGAACGACGACGGTAGGCTAAAGTGCATAGAACTCCGCACAGGCAGAGTGATGTGGGAGCAGAGCGGCATGGGCAAGGGCGGCTTGATGATGGCAGACCGCAAAATAATCGCATTGACGGAACAGGGAGAGCTTATTGTCGCCAACGCCAACCCGAACCAGTTCCAAGTAGTGGCGCGTGGCAAAGTTTTAGAGGGCGAGTGCTGGACATACCCCGTGCTTGCAAACGGCAAACTCTACTGCCGTAGCCATGAGGGCACGCTTATCTGCCTAGACGTGCGCCGCCGCTAAACACAATTTTCTTCACCTGTATAACGCAGAAAGGGTTTTATCATTATGAGTAAAGTGTCTCAGCGTATCCTTCTCACACTTGCTCTTCTCGTTGGGCTGTTGAGCGGAACCGCTTCCGTTCGCGCCGACGTAAAAGGCTGGCTTGAGTGGCGCGGGCCCCATCAGACGGGCGTTTCTACTGAAACCGACCTACCAGAGGCGTGGAAACTCCATGGGGAGAACGACCTCTGGAGCGCGGATATTCAGGGCGGGGGAACCCCCGTCATCGCAAATGGTCACGTCTATATCTTCGGATATGGCGGTGAAGGAGCCGACTTACAAGAGATTGTCGCCTGCTTCGACGCGAAAAATGGCAAGAAACTCTGGGAACACCGCTACAGCGACTTCATTAGCGACATCGTCTATGACCGCTACGCGATTGGTAGCCCCTGCATAGACCCCAAAACAGGCAACGTCTCTGTGATAACCTCCGCAGGTCTCTTCCTCTCCTTCACACCCAGCGGGAAAGTCCTCTGGCAAAACTCTCTGATGGAGACTCTCGGGCGACTCACCTTCACAAACGGACGAACCGGATCTCCCTTCATTGACGGCGATTTCATCTACTTCCGCTTCCTAACCGGAAACTGGGGCGGAGACAGCCCCGGAAGAGATCGCTTCTACGCCTTCGATAAGAAGAGCGGCAAACTCGTGTGGGCATCCGCGCCCGGCGACACTCCCAAAGACCCCTCCTTCTCGCGCCCTTGGTTCGACTGGTACAACGGGTTGCGGGTCATGTACACGGGAACAGGTTGCGGAAATATCGTCGCGCTCAACGCCCGAACTGGGCAGCCCCTCTGGCGCTACCCAGTCTCTGCGGGCGGCTTTAGCTCCAGCATCATTCTCTATAAGGGAATGCTCATCGGTATCCACGACGACGAGAACCTGAACTCTCCCGAAATCGGAGGCATGGTCGCAATACGGATAGATGGCAAAGGGACTCCTGCCGAGACAGGTGCGCCCGTCGTTCCGAGCAGTGTAGAGGTATGAGGAGAGCGGCTCTACGTTACCAATCGCATAGGGGAGCTCGCCTGTGTGGACGCAAACAACGGCAAGGTCATCTGGCGCAAAAAACTCGCCCCCGACCAACTCCACGCCTCCCCCCTCTACGCGGACGGCAAACTCTACGTGCCTTTCCAGAACGGGCTGTTCTACATTCTCCGCCCGGGCGAAAGCGACTGCCAAGAGCTCGAAAAAGTGCAACTAGAGGGACGCTGTATCGGTGCGCCCTCCGTCTACGATGGGCGCGTCTACGTACTGACCACCAAACGCCTCTACTGCTTGGGTAAAAAGAGCCATAGAGGGAAAGCCCCCGCGTGGGCTTCTGAATGGAAGGTCACTCCCGGTGCAACCGTCGCGCTTCAAATCATTCCGCAAGAGGTTCTGCTTCGCCCCGGCGAAAAAGTAGACTTTAGCATTCGCGGGATAGATGCAAACGGTTTTGTGACGCAGGTTTTCGATAGCAAACTCGCCAAGTGGGAGAAGTATATTCCCCCGACGGCGCGTGTCCGCTCCAATATGAGCGCAAGCGTCAACGAGAATGGCGAACTGGTAGCCGACAGCGCGGCGCTACCCTCCGCAGGCGCTTTTATGGCGACAATCGACGGCTTCAAAGGCGTGATTCGTGGGCGTGTTCTACCCGCCCCGCCCCAAAAAGAGGACTTTGAGAGCTTTCAAACAACAGAGACCTCCCCCTTCGACGGCGGCAAGTTCGCCTATCCCCCGCTCGGTTGGATTGGGGCGCGACTCAAGTGGGATGTGCGCGAGGTCGATGGAAACAAAGTCCTTGCAAAGACTCTTGATAACGTCTTTTTCCAACGCTCTACCGTCTTCTTCGGTCAGCCTAGCCTCTCCAACTACACGCTAGAGGCAGATGTACGCATGGATGGCAACCGCCGAACCAAGTCTACCGTCGGGCTTATCAACCAACACTACCTGATCGCTCTACAAGGCAACGCACAGGAGTTGGAGATAACCTCTACGCCAGAGCGTGTAAAAACAACGGTTCCGTTCAAAATCACGGCAGGAACGTGGTATCATCTCAAGACCCGCGTAGACATCGCGGCGGATGGTTCCGGCATCGTTCGCGCTAAGGCGTGGATACGTGGAGAGGCGGAGCCTTCTACTTGGACAGTTGAGTTCAAGCACAAGGACGCTCACAAGGTCGGCGCGCCGGGTCTCTTCGGATTCGCGCCGCAGAGCCTTTTCAAATGTTATCTTGATAATATCGCCGTCACGCCGAACTAAGCGGCTACTTCGCTTCTGATCGGGGTTACAACCCCATCAGGGTAAAACAAGCGTCTTTCAGACGCACAATCCTCCGTCTGAAAGACGGTTACACTCTATAGGCGGGGATTTTCAACCTCCGCGTACAGAAATAATGAGGACACATACATAGATGAAACCTATCGCACGGCGTATCGCTCTACTCGGCGCTCTCGCTCTTGCCGCGCTTCCTGCAATGGCTGAAGACTGGCCCTTCTGGGGACACGATTCAACCCGTAACATGGTCTCCAACGAAAAAAACATCGCCACAAAGTGGGATGTCGGTAAGTTCAAGCCCAATAGCGAAGACATAGACATCGCTTCCGCCGAAAACATCAAATGGGTGGTCAAACTCGGCTCTCAGGCTTACGGTAACATCACCGTCTCAGGCGGCAAAGTCTTCGTCGGAACCAACAACGAATCTCCCCGCGACCCCTCCATCAAAGGAGACAGAGGCGTTTTGATGTGTTTCGACGAGAAGACGAGCAAGTTTCTCTGGCAGGTGGCTATCCCCAAACTCGGAACAGGCAAGGTCAGCGACTGGGAGTTTCTGGGGCTATGCTCCTCCCCTGCCATAGACGGTAACCGAGTCTATATCGTCACGAATCGCAACGAAGTGATGTGCCTCGATACGGAAGGACTGGCGAACGGCAACGACGGCTCTTTTAAGGACGAAGAGAAGTATCTCTCCACTCCGATGGGCAAACACACGCTCAACTCTACCGATGCCGACATTATCTGGAAGTTCGATATGCGTCAGGAGTTGGGTATCTTCCCGCACAACATCACCAACTGCGCCCCGCTCATTATTGGCAATAAACTCGTTGTATCTACCTCCAACGGCGTAGACTGGACGCACACAAACCTGCCTAACCCCAAAGCCCCTGCCCTCTGTATGCTGGATAAGAACACGGGCGCTCTGCTCGCAGAAGAGGACTCCGGCATCTCATCGCGGACTCTCCACGCCAACTGGTCTTCCCCCGCTGGCGGTGTAATTAACGGTAAAAACGTGATAGTGTTCGGCGGAGGCGATGGCTGGTGCTACTGCTACTCCGCAGATGAGACCGTTGAAAAAGAGGGTATCAAGGTGTTCAAAGAGTTGTGGCGCTTCGACTGCAACCCACCCGAATACCGAACTCGCAACGGCAAACTCCTCAAATATGCCACCCCTGATGGACCCAGTGAAGTTATCGCGACTCCCGTCCTCTACAACAATCGAGTCTACGTTCCTATCGGGCAAGACCCCGAACACGGCGAAGGACTTGGCAACCTGGTCTGCATAGACGCTACTAAGTCGGGAGACATCACCGCCAATGGAACTATCTGGCAAAACAAGACCATTATGCGCTCTCTCTCCACCCCCGCTATTTTCAATGGAATGCTTTTCGTAGGCGATTTCAGTGGATTCATTCACTGCTACGACTCCGAGACTGGCAAAGAGAACTGGAAATACGACACGAAGAGCCACATCTGGGGTTCGCCGCTTGTGGTAGACGGCAGAGTCTACACCGGAACCGAAGACGGCGATGTGATAATGCTCAATGTATCTAAAGAGATGAAGCTTATCGGCAAAATAGACATGAAATCGCCCATGTACTCCTCTCCGGTAGTCGCGAACGGAACTCTCTTCCTCGCCACACCCACCCACCTCTTCGCCATAGAGGCGAAAAAAACGGCACGAAAGGACTCCCCGTATGAGAGTGTTACTCGGCTTACTGGTCTTCGTAGTACTATGCCTACATCAGGACACGTGGTTCTGGAAAAGTAGGGAACTCGTTTTTGGATTCTTACCCGTAGGGCTTGCCTATCATGCAGGTTTTTCGGTGGTCGCCACTATCATCATGGCTCTGCTCGTCAAGTTCCTATGGCCCAGCCATCTGGAAGTGGATGAGAAAGACTATGTACCGATGGAAGCGGAATGAAGACGCTAGAACGTCCCGCAGAAGAGTTTTACATATCGCTTCCCCACTACAAAAAGTGGACGCTAGAGGACTGCGACAGGCTACGCGAGCTGGACTTCCTCCCCGACAGATATGAACTCATCGAAGGAGTAATAGTAGACAAAACAGAACAAACTAGCGTTCGCGCAAGTTGTGTCTCCGCCCTTGTCAATACTCTTGTTCGCTTATATGGAGTAGATAGGCTTCGCGTTCAACTGCCTATTCGCATACTTGGAGAGGCGGGAAGGATCAACGAGCCGCTACCCGATGTCGCGGTAACACGAGGAAAGTTCCACTCCTATAAAGAGAACCCGCTGCCCAATGACCTACTGCTTGTCGTCGAAGTATCGGATAGTAGTCTCTATACCGACCTCAACACGAAAGCCCTTCTCTACGCGCAATCGGGCATTGAAGAGTATTGGGTTCTGGATGTAGTAAAGGCGCGATTAGTCGCACACCGTTCGCCAACAACCAACGGGTACGAAAACATTACCGAGTGGACAACGGGAGAGAGCATCGCGCCTCTCACCCGCTCTAACCAATTAGTAACCTTAGAAGAACTATTTTCACAGGAAGCCACTAAGGAGACCAATAGCGGCTCCTAATGCGACACAAGAAAGGAGGAGGGCGGAAAACTTTTCGCCCACACTTTTATGATTCCTGTCATTGTCATACTGCTCTATCTGTGCGTAGTCGCCTACATTGGTAGCGTCGCCTTCCGCAGGGGCAAACAGAACACCGAGGACTTCTTCCTCGCAGGGCGCAGTATTGGGCCCGCAGTGTTCTTTCTCTCGCTCTTTGCGACGAATATGACCGCCTTCGCCATACTCGGTAGCTCCGGCGCGGCGTACAAGCAAGGCATCGGCATCTTCGGCATGATGGCTTCGTCGTCGGGTATCGTCATTCCTTTAACGATATTCTTTATTGGTACGCGCATCTGGTCGCTCGGCAAAAAATTCGGTCACATGACGCAGGTGCAGTTTTTTCGCGATAGGTGGGAGTGTTCGCGGGTAGGAACCTACCTCTTCTTCCTAAGCGCCGCCATGCTCATCCCCTACATGATTATCAGTATCATCGGAGGCGGGCAGGTTCTACAAGACATTTCACGCTCCTCCGCCGACAGCGCGCCGCTTATTCCCTACTGGCTAGGTTGCCTTATCGTGACGATAGTCGTTACGGTAAACGTCTTTTTCGGAGGTATGCGCGGAGTTGTGTGGGTAAATGTTTTCCAGACAATTCTTTTTCTGCTCTTCGGAACCGTCGCCTTCATCACCATTGGAAATGGGCTTCCGGGCGGACTATCCAACTTTGTACACAATATGGCGGCAGACCCTGCAAACGGCGCACTCCTCTCTCGTGAACGTATGCCGCAAGAGGTGTTTTGGAGTTATCTGTTCATCCCGCTCTCGTCCATTATGTTTCCGCACATGAGCATCATGTGCCTCTCCGCGAAGAAAATGTCGGCGTTCAGGCAGACCGTTATTATCTACCCTATCGCGATAATGCTCATCTGGCTCCCCTGCGTCTTTCTAGGCGCGTTGGGGGCGCAAGCCATTCCCGGACTAAAAGAGACAGATGGCGTTCTGCTACATCTCCTCTCTCAATACGCCCCTGCATGGTTGGCGGGTCTGCTCGGCGCGGGTATCATCTCCGCGGTTATGGGTAGCGACTGCCATCAGGTACTCGCCCTCAGCACGATGTTCACCAAAGACATCTTCTCCTACTACGGCGGGTTAGAGAAGTACGGCGAGAAGGGCATGGTGATTTTTGCACGCGGCTTCGTTATCGTCGTAACAACGATTGCCTACGTTATCGCGCTTATGCGCCCTACAAGCATCTTCGAGTTGGCGATTCGGTTCGCGTTCTCTGGCTTCGCCGCGCTCGCCCCCATAATGATAGCCGCGCTTTTCTGGAAACGTAGTACAAAGTACGGCGCGTTGGCTTCTGCGCTATGGGTAACAGTGTGTATTTTTGGAACATGGTATCTCACCGCCTACTCCGACTCTATGGCTCCCAAGCCGCCTGTTCGAGTAGCGTTAAGCGGCAAAGTCAAACCTGCGGGCGCAGAGGGTGTCTCCCCCGCAGGAGTAGGTGAAGGCAAGCAGGTCGCCCAACTACCTACAGGCGAGGGCAAGCCCCCAGTAACCTCTCCCGCAGGCGAACCAGAGGGCAAAAAGCCGCTTGTCGTAGGTGCGAAAAAAGGCGAAAAGCCGGGCGGAAAGCCCACCGCTCTAAAACCTGTACAGATATTCCCCTATTTGGGTAATATGTTCCTACGCTCTACACAGGTCACAGTCTACGGCTACCTACCCGTTGTACCGATGGTGTTAGGCTCTCTGCTCTTGATGATTCTTGTCTCGCTTCTTACGCCTCCGCCAAGCAAAGAGACCATAGAGAAGTACTTCCCAAAAGGATAGACGAAGGGAAGCGTCATGTTATCAGGGGAGGAAGCGGTAGAGCGCGTTCAAGGTCTAAAGACAAAATACGAACGGATTGGGTATCTAGAAAAACGTTTTGATGAGATTGAGAAAGCGCTTTTTACCGCAACGGGATATGTTGATGCTATCAATATATTGGCGGAGTTGGACAGCCGTCGCAACGCGGTTGAGACTGAACTCGCCCAAATAAGACAGACGCGATACGAGGAACTTTGGAGTATTTTGAAGGTTCCCGCTCCTCTAAATGTGAGATGGCTTTCCGATGTGCGAGATTCGGCTGACAGAGCGCTAGTCGAGGAAGGAGTGAGGCTGTTCGCCAGTTTGACGAATCATCCTTCGCTAGAGGGCAGGAGTGTTAGGATTGTAAAGTCGCCCCCTATAGGTGAACGTTCTGACTATCTATATGGTCACTCTTTGATTCGACTAGGGGCTACCGCCGACGCTCTGACAGTCGCCCATGAACTAGGGCATTGGCTGGAGGATATAGATAAGAGCGTACTTCAAAAGTCGCTTGTGTTTTTGCGTCGCCGCACAGTGAGGGAACCTCTGGAACGGTTGAGAGACCTTATGGAGAATCAATCTTATGGCGAGGCTGAGATGGCTTGGAAGGACAAGTTTCTTTCTCCATACGTGGGGAAAGATTATAGAGGCAGGGCTAGCGAAGTTGTGTCAATGGGCGTACAATACTTATGTGAGTTTCCCGAAGTATTTGCACAAGGAGACCCTGAACACTTTGCATTTGTGTACGACGTTTTAAGGGGGAGGTAATCCATGGATACCTTAGTAAAGACGGGGGCGCAAGTAAAATTTGAGTTTGGAATGGGAACAGTGTTCGCGACGATTAGGGGTAAGGTATGGAAGTGCGAAGGGGAGGGAGTTCCAGAAGAGGCGTTGCGTATTTACGAACGCGCCCTTCAGGGACGTGTAAAAGAAGATTTAGGGGTGCAGCCTCCCTTAGCGAGTAGGGCTTACGATAATATCATTGCGCGTAGTGCGGCGAAACGCTCATGCGGAATAGTGATTTACTTAGACGAACGCCCCGACTCCTCGCCGCAATATACCGAAGATGGCGTTATGATAATCTACTAACCAATGGTGCTAGTTTGAAATACTGTTGTTGTCACAAATATCACTTGATGACATTTCAAACCTGTAGTATTTTGAGGTTTCAACCGCATTTATCCTTACAGCAAGTACTTTAGAATCAAAGCGGCTCCCGCAAGCAAATATCTACGCGCTATTGATATTTAATGACATTGTGAACTAGCACCATTGGTTACTAATGCCAAGGTAATTTCAAAACGGGTTCTAGCCCGATGTCAGGCACGGAAATTCGTGTGCCTGTCAGAGCCTGACGAATTAGACGAAGCGTTACTATGCAATGAAAGAACGCAATGGCTAAATTTGATATTGACCTTTATAAGGAGTTGGAGGTTTCTAGCGATGCTACACGTGAAGAGATACGCCTAAAAGACTACACGTTATCGCGTCGCTATCACCCCGATTTCAACCAGAATACCCCCAACGCTACAGAAAAAGCAAAGCGATTAAACCTCGCTTGGGATATTCTGGGAGATAATGCAAAGAGAGTTGAGTATGATTTAGAATGGTCTCGAAAAACAGGGAATAGGAATTCTCATGAGGCTTACAGTGAGGCTAAAAAGCGTGAGCAAGAAGAGCAAAAAACAAAACGTAGGGAAGAAGAATTAAGGCGAAGCGAGGCTAAGAAGCATGAACAAGAAAAGCAAAAGATAAATCGCAGGGAAGAGGAATTAAGACGAGCAGAAGAGGTAAAACAGAGAGGAAAGACGCGGAGGCAAGGGTGGAATGAAGGAGAATCCTACCTTGATGCACAAACCAGACTAGAGATGATATGGATACCCAAAGGCATATTTTCAATGGGATGCGACTATCTTCTTAAAAATGAGAAGCCAGTGCGTCGCGTGAATTTAGATGGTTTTTGGATGAGCAGGAACGTTGTGACTGTAGGTAGGACAATATGAAAAATTCTGTGTAGCGACAAACCGTGCAATGCCCATTGTAACTCCAGATTTCAACCCTGGTTGGAGCAAGAAAGACCACCCTATAGTAATTGTAAGTTGGAAGGATGCTAAGGCGTATTGTGATTGGGCATACTTGGACTTACCAACAGAGGCGGAATGGGAGTACGCGTGTCGCGGAGGTTTAGCGTTTAAAGAGTATCCTTGGGGGAATGAATTTGACCGTAGCAAGTTACGCTGTTCTGAAATTTTTGCAGGTGATAGCGGAGGCACTTCGGCAGTAGGAGCTTACCCTGCAAATGGCTATGGATTACACGACATGATGGGGAATGTAATGCAGTGGTGTTCTGATTTTTATAGCGCGTATGCCCCCAAAGAAACCGATAATCCGCAAGGACCAACCAGTGGTAAGCGACAGCGGGTCGTGCGGGGTGGGTCATGGCACGGTTATCATCAGGTTGGATTTCGTTGCGCTTACCGCTATAAAGCAAACCCAACAGACATCGCCACACTATTCGGCTTTCGTTGTGTATACCGAGGGCATCGCTAATTCTCCCCTATCCTTGTCACAAGGTTAGGGGTTTCATGCACAACAATCAATCCGTCCGCAGGACGGCGGTTTTCAAAGGCAGGTACTTTCAGTGTCTGACCAAAGCCTTCCACATCTCATTATTCTCCTACAGACACCTAATCCACTTTGTGTAGAGGAGATATAGAGGGCTTGAGTCAAAAAAGGCAAAACATACAAAAAGGACGACGATGACAAATAATGAAGTCTCTCCCGCCGCAGTGCAAGCGGCTAGGGAGCGGTTAGATACGCACGTTCGCGAGATTATCGCATGGCACTTCTCTGAGGAGACAGGCTCCCCCTTCTGGCTAGAGTGGAAGGCGAACGCGGGCTTCGACCCTATCGCCGAGGTGAACTCTTTCAACGACCTCGTGCAGAAGTTCCCACACTTTCAAGACGAGTGGCTCCGCGACGAAAAGAACGAACGGTGGGTTCCCAAAGCCTACAAAGGGCGACCTTTCCACGTCTTTGAGACGGGCGGCACGACGGGTATGCCCAAACAGCGCATCGGATGGGAAGACCACCTGCGCGACTACGAGGAGTTCGGGGAGTTTCTGGACGAAAAGTACTTCCCCAAAGGCGCGAACTGGCTCATGTTGGGACCAACAGGACCTCGCCGCCTCCGCGTCGCGATAGAGCATCTCGCCAACATACGCGGAGGTAGTTGCTACCATATAGACCTCGACCCGCGTTGGGTGAAGCGGCTCATCGCCGATGGGCAGTACGACATGGCGAACAAATACAAGGAGCACGTTGTGGAGCAGGGCGCGGCACTAATGAAGAACCGCGACATCACCTGCCTCTTCACCACGCCAAAACTACTGGAAGCCCTCGACGAAAAGATAACCGTCGCCGATTCCGGCATTAAAGGCGTGTTTTGCGGCGGAACGCAGATGACCCCGCAGATGGTTCGCTTCCTTGTAGAAGAGGTTTTGAGCGAGGACGCGCAGTTCGTCCCAACCTACGGAAACACGCTCATGGGGCTTGCCTGCAGCCGCCCGCTCACCCCCGAAGACAACTGGAGCGTCACCTACCACGCACCGCAACCTCGCGCCGTTTTGCGCGTGGTAAACCCCGAAAAGACTTCGGAAGATGTGGGGTATGGCGAGTGGGGGCGAGTGGAACTCACCACCCTCACGAAAGAGTTCTTCATACCGCGCTTCCTAGAGCGTGATGAAGCCATGCGCCGCCATCCGTTTGGGCGTTGGGCATGGGATGGAGTGGGTGAAGTACGCCCATTCGGAGCAATGGAGAAGAAAACCATTGAAGGCGTGTACTGATTTGCAAATATCTGCCAGAGGGCGAAGCCAGCGCTTCGCCCTGCTTCTTCTCGTCGCCCTAACGGCAACTCTCACAGGGTGTATTACCGCCCCTAAAGAGCCTGACACCACCCCCCTTCCTCCCCCAAGCCAAGCCCCAGCACTCTTCCGAGAGGTCAGTGGGCAGGTTGGGCTAGCCTTCCAATGGGGTCATGAAGGGCGTAGCCCACTCACCATTCTGGATACGGCGGGAGGCGGAGCCGCATTTCTCGACTACGATAACGATGGGAATCTCGA
>JAPLCR010000527.1:9665-12948 GCA_026392135.1 Armatimonadota bacterium | reverse complement strand
TAGTCTTACCGTACCAGTCTCGGCTATGGGTCGAGTAGAAAAGACCAACCTCTTGCAAGGGAGAGTGTCCAAAGTGCTCGCGCTTTGCCTGCGCTTCCGCAAACACCTCCCCTATACGCTCATAGGCGACTCTATCCAGTGTCCCATCATAGGGGGTCTTATCTACGATAGTGACCTGAGCACCATGCGAAAGAAGCGTAAGTGCTTCCCAACGCAAATCTGCCAAGGGGCGTGTCGTCTGGTCATGGTAGAACTGAACTCCACGTTGCATAACCATTTGGTAAACCGCACCGGGCTTAGTCGCCGCTACAAACAGAGTGGAGAGACTGCCGTGCAGTGCCCCAAATGCCCATAGTCCGCACTCACCTGTCGCAAAGTCGCCGATATGCGCGTGTTGGACAGGGCGTTGTCCGAGCTCCCATGAGAATGGCGGTGAGCCGTGATAGTTAAAGTCTACACTGACCTTCGGCTGAAGGGCGCGGACACTCTCTAATAACTGCTTTTCAAAGCGGGCACTGGTACTGTATCGAAACTCAAGCATTCGCTCCCAATCGGCATCCCATGTAACTCCGTCCGGCATAGGGAGACCGTATTCCTCTTGAAAAAGAGAGCGGCAGTGTTCGCACCAACACCCATACGGAGGACCAAATCCCTGGTCAACCATATCAAAATGAAAGCCGTCTATCCCGTATTCGAGCATCTCAGCAGCGACTGCTACGACATGGGAGAGATAGCCGGAGTGATAGCAGACCCGTCCTGTAATAGGCTTGCCCTCAGAATCACAGGCACTATATTCTGGATGAGTACGCAATAGATAGCCAGGATACTGAACTTCGCAGTAAGCGATTATCGGCAGTGCTCTCCCGCTCGCCGCGTCTATTGCCTCACGGAGTACGTCTCGGTCTCGTAAACCCGGTGCCTTGGGAACGATTTTTGAATCGTAATAAGCGAATTCGTTATCTTTTGCCCAGAGGACGAGGTACTCCGCGCCAGCTGCTAGGCACTTTTGCACAATAGCACTACCAGAAAAATGCTCCGCAAAATCGGAGTCATCTGGGTCAATCCCACCCTGTGCGCCCGTAGGTCCCACTTCGATACCTACACGCGCTTTCCGAAACCAAGGTAGTACCTCCATACTCTCCTCGCGCTTACTCATGCTCTGTCTCCTCAAATTTTTGTGCTGAAACGGCGGGCGCATAGCGCATTATAACGGTCTCCTTTGCGGCAAAGTGACGGGTTAATGCGCTTATACCTGAAGCGATTGAGGCTCCGGTAACGGGGTCGAATAGGTCACTCGGCTCTCGAAACCGAATCATGCGCTCTCCCTCTAAGTCCGCCGCAATAGTAATATAGCTCCGGTTTGCATAGAGTGCATCATCCGCCTCATTGTAGATGTGAACTCCCGCAAACTCCGCGATAGCACGATAAGCGGAGGGTGGCAGCACCGTAGTCATCGAGTAGATTGAGTTCCACCCTCTCCTCTCTTTTATTGCAAGCGCGGCGTGCGTTGTGCCAAACAGAGTCCCTAGTGTAGTAGCCGCTCTGTCTTCTACCGAGAACCTCTTACTGCTTCGACCGGTGGCTCCAATTATGGACAGTCCTCGTGCCCTCATCTGTATCGCCAGAGGGTGTGGGGAGTCCGTGAGTGCGATACGTGGGGCGACACGAGTCTCCTCTTGTGCCTCCACTATCCGTATTCCCGTAAGCTCCTCCATTGCAGATGGCTCCGCCTTATGGCGGTTAAAGAGACCGGGCGCATAGCACCAGACACAGGTTCTGCCGCTATTCAAGACTCTTCTGCGAATCAGGTCACGTTGTTGATCGTTCAGATTGTAGGTATTAAGAAAAATGACAAGCCGATACTGCTTCATATCCAGAAGTCGCAGGTCATCCACAAGCACCGTATCGTGTGGCACTCCCATTTTGGCGAGTATGAGCTGTGTATCACGGAGGGTTTGCGGCAAGAGTGGGCTTTCAAAGACCGCATAGGAGCAGGATGCCTCATCTGAAACAACCAGCACCTCTGCTGCGGAAGTGCGGTCATGACGAAGCGCATCTTGAAACACACGGTTCAGGCGTTTCACCTCCGCCATCAGTTCGGGGTGGTCAAAATACCCGCCGTGTAGGTCAAACCAGCTCTGAAAACAACCCATACCCAAGACCATGCCTGCACTACGTTGCCACTGCCAAATGGTCTCCTGCGCTGTCGCCGTGACTCCAAGGTTTTCCGCATCGGCGCGTATCTCTGCTTCCGGTTGCCCTCGCTTTCGACGTGTCTCCCGATAGAGAAAGGAGACAGTATCGTTATCATGGTACCAGAGTTTTTTGTGGAGGCGAACGGAGGTTCCGGGGGAGCGCAGATAGTCTGCACCGCGCCCTAGAAGACGATTTGTGTAGCTTGCCGTCACCATAATAAAGTCAAGATTGGGTGAACGAAGGAAGCCAGAGAGGCTGTTGTGTCCAAACTCAGGGTCACCGCCGAACTCAAACATAAAGCCGTAGAACGCCCCCACCGCTTTACGCCGCCCGGATGCTGCCTTTGCCGCGGCGGCAAAGTAGTCTATGGTATCAGGAATAACTTCATTGTAGAAGAGGTAGTAATCAATTACGGACATCTCCTCTTTCGTGTTGCGAAACGTGCGGGAAGGCTTGTGCGTTCGCCACTCTTTTGAAGGAATGTCTACTCGCGAAAAATCGAGTGTGGCATCTCCCCATGCCTCTCTCAGTTTGGCAGAGGTACGATAGCGTTGTTGAAGCCATTTACGAAATGCCTGTACTGCATGGTCACTATAGTCTGCCAACTCCCCTGTATGAATACTCCAGTGATACCACTCCTCGGTCATTAGCCCCTGCACCATATAGCCAAAGAGGCTCGCACCATAATCAGAACTCTGCATGTGTTGAATGATACGGGTCAATCCGTAAGCCATATCCTTGCGCCATTTCGCCGAGACGACAGAAGGATACATCTTCCCTGCACGTCCCATGCTCACCCCCGCCGAGTAGGTACGACTGCCGTTGTGTAGCACTTGCGCCTCGTCAGGGTTGCGCTCCATCCACCAGTCCGGTGTCCATAACAGTATCCGCGGCATAATGAGTGCTTTGGGGTCAGCCGCCAGCACACGGTGGGCAAGTTCATCAATGTCGGAGAAGTCAAACTGCTCGTGCCCCTGCCAAACAGGTTTGCGGAAACCATGTCCCAAATTGGTAGAGAAGCTGTAGACTTTTGTGCCAGCCTCAGCGAACTGTTGAAAGTAGTGTTGCTCTGGAATATAGGTCTCGA
>JAPLCR010000527.1:0-9635 GCA_026392135.1 Armatimonadota bacterium | reverse complement strand
GAACACTGGCTCGCTGAGCGGTCTATTATTTACCAAAAACGTAGGCATTCCGCGGTGCATCTCAACCTTTGTGACGGCATCGAGCACTCTAACTTCGGCTATCTCCTCCCCAAAGGCGGGCACGAAGTCGGTCAAGCCTGTAGCTAGGACTCCTGCTGCCCCCATGCTCAGCATCTTGCGTCGGGAAATCTCGTCAGACATCTCCACTCTTTCCTTCCGTTGGTAACGCGGTAACCCTCCGATTTAGTGGGGGCTAGATATAGTGAAGCCTACGCCTTTGAGTACCGTAACGGGACTAAGAGAAGCCTCATCTTCCGTACTATTGACCGTAACGGTAGTTCTGGTTCTCTATGAGGACTTTAGCGCGTTCAATACGAGAGGTGTTGAGAGGATGGGAGCGGAGCCATTCGTTTTTTTCGCCGCCCACTCTACGCTCCATGCGCTCTAGCTTCGTGAAAAAACGGATGAGACCGTTTGGGTCATAGCCGGCACGTTGTGCATAGCTCAGCCCCCGCCTGTCCGCATCAAGCTCGTCCTCACGGCTATACTTGAGCGAGATTACTCCTGAGGCGAGGCGTGCTAACTCCTGATTTGTCGCTCCGGGAAGACCTACATAGATAAGGATGCTCGTAATGAACTGTGAGGAGATTTGCCGCGCTGCGTGCCTGCCGTTAATGTGCCCTATCTCATGCCCAATAATACAGGCGAGTGCGTCGTCATCTCTGGGGTCAGCGATATCAAGAAGCCCGCGAAATATATAGAGGGGCCCGCCCGGAAGTGCAACCGCGTTGACATCATTCGCCTCCAACACCTTGAAACTATAGGGCACATCCCTCTGGTCTACATGAGGAAGGAGTTTCGTTCCAATGCGGCGTACCCTCTCGGCATCAGGAGAGGAGGTATCCACGCGATACTCTGCCTCTATCTGCCGCGCCCCTTCCTTCCCTAGAGCAATCTCTTGTTT
Source organism: Armatimonadota bacterium (assembly GCA_026392135.1). GTDB lineage: Bacteria > Armatimonadota > Chthonomonadetes > Chthonomonadales > Chthonomonadaceae > CAIJLM01. Next base: position 8,671 of record JAPLCR010000527.1, on the reverse strand, counting down.
TGTAGAGAGGAAACTGCGCGTGCGGCATCCGGTGAGCGATATCACCACACCGCATATCAGAAGTAGACGAAAGAGAGGTTGGGTTCGACGAAGGTGCATTTCAAGCAGACTCACTTTCTCATTTTCAAGGTGTAGAAACGTTGTCGGAGGGAGGCTTCTCCTTTTTTCGCCCCTGCTTTGCGGCAAAGGCTTTAGCCTTGTGTTCAAGGTAGCGTTCTACCTGATGGACGGCTAATCCTGCCTGCCCCGCAATTCGTGCCGGAAATTCAGCGCGAGTGAGAAGTATCTGTTGGTTAGACTGCACTTCTGGCTTCCAACGGTACTTATACTCCTCATTTCCCCGTAAAAAGTCGAAGACCGTATGCCCCTCTTCTACTGCGTGCTGTATTGCCCTTGCATTCAGCAGGGTTCCAATACTAAACTTGTGAAGGGCAGGCGAAAAGCCTCCCAGATAGTAGTAGGTCTTCCCATGATAGGCAAAACAGTAGAGTACCGACTGGATATGCCCATCTAGCTTCAAAAGATGGAGGCGCAACCAGCCCCGCTCTAAAAAGATATGCGCTAACTCTCGATGGAATGCCTGCACTCTAGGGTTGCCAAGAACACCCGGAAGCCAGCGGGCGTGCCATCGCTGTTGGTGCAGGTCAAAAAGGGCGTTCATACCCGCCTCAAGATGACTCTTTTCCGAAAGTAAAAAATCCACCTCTGTAAAAGTACGTTTCAGGAGGCGGTCATAGTATCCGATGTTCGAACGAAGCTTCTTACCGAGCGGGGCAAGCAGCTCTTCCCATGTCTCTGGCAGGGTCAGATAGGGACACGTCTCTAGCTCTACTTTTCGGCTTTTCAAATGCGTGGGAGGGGGGAGGCACACAAGGGTAGAAATAGGAGGGAGTTGCTGTAAATCCGCAATGTGCCAATGTTTGTAAGAGTGGCTCAGGTAGTGATAAAAGGCGTTTGTGACTGCCTCTATTTCGTCAGGAAGCGCAAGTAGCCCCAGATAGTCGCTGACTCCAGTGCCTAGCCATTTGAGGCTAAGTATAGGAGAGCCGCGATGCCAGTCGATGTAGAGTGGAGCTATACCGCAAAGGGTGTTGTCTGCTTCCCGCCGAAAAAGCAGAACGCGCAGCCTCTTCCGTCTGCGAAAGTGTTTCACCCACGTCGCGTTCCACTCCCATGTTTGAAAGGGGGTGGTGTCTGGGCAACGCTCCTGAAGTGCCTGCCATTCGGGGGCAATACGCGAAAACTCTTCTTCGGTTCTGACTGCAACAACTCTCACAGGATAGTTCCCTCTTTCCATAGCACCAAACCCGCCTCTGTAGTATAGAATGTATCAGGCACTTTGTCAACGCAGGTAGTAAATCATGTTTCTAAGGCTGGACATCAGCACAGGATGCGGTGCCTTTGCGTTCACAATAGCCCGCATTTTCGTTGTTTATTTTGATTGTGGTAATGTGAAGTCAATGCAACATGAAGCGGCATTTTGAAAAGCACTGTAATTTTTTGACGAAGGGAGAGAGTGGTTATTTAGGGGGAAAGAGCCGCCCTATAGATGTCCCTCCTCGCATCGGGGAGGGACATCTATAGGGCAAGAAAGGGGTATCTAGCCGAGAGCGGGAAACGTCTGAATGTCGTGGGGGTGACAGATGAGCGAATCCCCTTGCTTATAGAGCGTGTCAAATGCCTCTACGACGCTTGGGTCGAACTGAGTGCCTGAGTTGGCGCGAATATGCTCTAGTGCCCTCTCCTGCTCCCACGCTTTTCGATACGGGCGGTCAGAGCAGAGTGCGTCCCACACATCAATCACGCTGAACAGCCGTGCCATAAAGGGTATCTCCTCTCCGCGCAACCTACGCGGGTAGCCGCTTCCATCCCACCTCTCATGGTGGCAATAGGGGATAGAGAGGGTAGGTTGCAGGAAAGGGATCGGCAGAAGCATCTCGTAGGCATATACGGGGTGTAGGCGCATGATGTCCCACTCTTCCGGTGTGAGAGAGCCTGGTTTCTGCAAGATGCTGTCGGGTACACCGATTTTGCCTATGTCGTGGAGTAGTGCCCCCCATCGTACCGCTACCAGCTCCTCTTCACCCATACCCATGTGCCGCGCCAATCGTAGCGTCATCGCAGTAACGCGTTCGCTATGCCCCTCAGTCTCTGAATCTTTCATCTCCAAAACACGTAGCCAGCCGTGAATCGTCGCCTCGTAAATAGGGGTGAGGTCTTTTAACAGGTCACTTGTAATGGGCAGAAATATACTCTCTGCTCGCTCTTTCTTTTTGAGCAGCGTGTGAGGCGGCTCCATGACATCAAGGTGGTGTAGTGAGCGGTCTCTGCCTTGTCGTTTTGCGTAGTGTAGCGCGGTCTCTGCCTCGTGCGTGAGGGAGGCGATGGTTCCGCCATATTCGGGTAGAGTAGAGATACCGAGGCTAATGGTAAAGTGGTGACCCTCTATCGTCTGCTGTGCCGTGGCAATGCGGAGCCGCTCGGCGAGATGACGCGCACCGGGTGAATCGGTACAGGGTAGGATTATCGCAAAAACCTCAGGGCTGTAGCGGGTAGCAACGTCGTTGGTTCGCGTATGCCCTAAGAGAACGTTTACTATGCTCTGAAGAGCAATGTCTCCTGCGGACTGCCCATAGTTCTCGTTATATGCTCCGAAATGGTCAATGATGAGATAGCGGCGATTGTGTAGCCCTGTTAGGCTGTCGCAAAGTGCCTGCTCTTCAAGGCGTGCATTTTGACGACGCAACTCCTCTAGCTGTGCCTCCAACTCCACTATTTTATCGTGGATGTGGGGAAGGGGCGAGGGCGAGTTGCCTGTAGACCTTAGTAGGTTATTTCTGTTTGAGGTTGAACGCACGAATCTTGTCTCCGTCATGGGATACTGTTTATATTACCTGCCACAAAGCGTTATTCATTATGAGTTATCGGTATTCCTTGTGGTTTTTTGGGCTAGATTCAAGAAATTTATAAAAAAGAGGGCATGAACAGGCTATGAAGGCTTAGGTCACACTGTATCCTACTGCCACCGAAACAGGGCGTAGCCTGCGGGCAAAAGCGTCGTCTCATGCTCCGTCATGCCCTCGCCGTTTACCTTTTCAGCAATTGGCTTGAAGGTCTTTGTTTTGGGATCGAAGAGTTCAATCTGTCTCTTACCCGCGTAGAACTGCATTTTCGTAGTAGTTTCGGCTTTATAGTCTCGGTTCGTCGCTAAAGCGTAGAGGTAGCCCATCGCGTCCCGAAAAACGCCGATTGTCAGGTTACTTTTGCCTTCGGAACGCGCCAAGCTAGAGCCCGGCTGCTTTGTTCCATCGAGAGGAATCTCTCCCGTCTGGTAGGTTATCAAGCACTTCGCGGGGTAGAGGTAGGCTGCTATGGCGCGAACATCTTCGTTTACGCGCTTCACAGGCTCATAGAGTGCCCCCGGTTTGCCATCCCGCTCCATAATGGCGTGGCTCCAAGTAAAAGTACTGTCGTCAGGCGGAAGCCAATAGGTGAAGTAGAGCAGCCCTTTCACGCCATACGCTAATGACTGTAGTGCCTCGTAGCGCAGTTCGTTCTCGTTCAGCGGGCGGTAAGAGCCGTGTGCAATGGAGAGGATGATGTTCCAGAAGGGAACTTCCGCCGTTCGGGCGGCTTTTTGAGCAGAGGCGAGGTTGCCGAGAAATCCAGGTCTGTCACTGCCCTTGAGGAAGTGGTAGTGGTCGTAACTCAAAACGTCGGGCTGAACGGTATTGAGATAGGTTTCGAGGTATTCGTCGTAGGTTGCAGTATTGAGTTGGCTAGGGTTCGCATCGCGGTCTGTACTGGCGTAGTTTGGAAACAGGTTGATAAAGGCGGCGTGCTGTGGGTCGAGTTTGCGAAGTGTTTTGACCACCTTAGCAAGCTCTCCAAACTGCTTCGCACCTGGCTCATCGGTAATAAAGTAGCCCATCAGAGACGAGGCTTTACTATACTCATTCGCAACCGCTTTAAGGTTGTCGAGTGCCTTGTCGTTTCCGGTCATCGCCAAGGGGATTCGGGAGTCGGTTATAATTGCTTGTAGCCCTAAACGTCTACAGAGGGAGAGAAGTTTACGGTTCATCTCCGGCGTAACGACTCCTTCGCAGGGCGGTAAGACTACGGTGAAGCCAGCTGCCTTGATGAGACGGAACTGCTCTTCTGTCATGAATTTTTCAGGAGGTCCACACCAGAAGCCTATAGGGAACTCTTTCGGTTGTAGGCTGGTCTGTGCATTTGCCAAATTTGCTATCGCCATAAATGACACGCAGAGTATAGATAGTATGGTTAAGGTTCTCATTGTTGTTCATCAAGCTCCTCTTGCGTCTCTTCGGCTCTCTGTTGACGCTCATCCAGAATCATCTCTATGGGGGTCATCCCATCCAGTCGATTTTGAGGTGTGCTGAGCCAGAGGGTATAGTTGTCGGCAAGCCTGTCGCGCATATCCTCTACTCCATAACCCTGCTCAATCAACTCGTGACGGTTAAGCATCCAGCGTTTATGCGCCTCTGTTCGCAGGAAGCCCTCGCGCCACCCCATTGACTCGCCCCATGTCAGTTCATCGCCTATCTCATTGGGGAGCCAAAGGCAACGGTTGTCGAGGTCGTTTTCTATATCGGCGCACCATGCCCTGTATCCCGCTAGCCAGTCTATTTCATCAGCATCATTGAGGGCATGGAAATCGCGCCAACGCTCTAGATAGAGGGTCTTCATATCGAGTATCTCGTAGCACCAGTCACGTACTTCGTAGGCGTGTTGGCTTCGCAGATACTCGAAGAAACGGCGGAGAGAGTCTGGCAAGCGCCTCTCTGTCTCCGGCTCGCCGCGTGTTCGGCGGATATAGTGCTGAAAGAAGAACCAGCGTAGGTCAAACTCGTCTAGGGCAGTGATGGGTTTCTGCCCCTGCTCTACCACATAGTCTACGAGCATTTCGGCGTTGAAGCAGTCCTGCTGTGCCGTGCGCGTATCGAGTTGAAGTATCTCTTCCAGCCACAATACGAACCCGTCCAAGAGGTCATAACCCTCATCTAACAGGTCTTGTATGCCCTCCGGCATCTCCTCAAACTGTTCATCAAACTCATCCCAATCTTGTGACATATCTCAACCCTCCACCCTGTCGCCGTTTAGGGTACTATCCAAAACAGATAGAAAAGCGTGACCAGCCCCATAAATGCGAGAAGCCCAAATCCCGCAACCCGCTTGCTCTTTTCGGGGAAGAGCGCAAGCCATCCCATCGCGCTACATATCGCTATCGGAAGCATGGCGGGATAGAGGTAACGCCCCTGTGCCTGAAAGTAGGTCAATATAAAGTACCCGAAAGAGCCTAGCACCATCAAAAGAGTAGCGAGCAACGTCCAGAAGCCCATCAACTGCACCCTATAGAACACCTGATTTCGCTTAAAGTGCAGGCGTGTTATTCCCGCCAAAGCCGCCATGAAAAACACTGCAAAGATACCATAAAGCGGAGAGGGTAGGAACAACTGAATCCCTTTTTCTGCCGATTTAGAGTTTCCATAGACTGCCCAGAAGCTCTGGAATGTCCACTGTCCCGTTAAAGAGAGGTAACCCTCCCATCCCATCGCTTTCACAAAATCGGAGGCTTGGGCGGTTCCTGCGAACGCTCGTTTGAAAGACTGTAGAGGCAGTAACTCTCCGTACAAGACCCCGTTTCGCACGAACCAAGCTCCCGAAATAAGGAGTGCAACTCCAAAACAGAGAAGGGCGTGAGAAAGTAGTTGGCGCGTTCCTTGCCCGTTCTTGTAGAGCAGAATGAGTGAGAAAAGCACGATAGGAATCAGAAGGAGAGCCGTCGCTTTGACGAGAAGGGCAAGCCCAATCGCCAAGCCAAGCGCGAGGGCACGTTGCGATGTAAAGCCTCCCCGATAGGAAGATACCATTATTAATAGTACCCAACTAAACAGAGCTTCGGTTGGCGCGTCGTTGCTGACAGTGGAGGTTATTGCGATATGGCTAGGCACAAGTGCCGCGAAGCCTGTAGCGACAGTAGGCAGGAGGGGGTCGGTAGGGAAGAGCCTACGCCCTACTTGAAATATCAGATAGAGTGAGAGCAAGCCGAATGCCACCGAGACAAATCGCAACGCTCTATCGCCCAGAGGAACGAATCGCGCTGCAACAAAATAGGTTAGAGGAGGTTGATGCCACTCGTATCCAATAGGGTTGCCGTTCACACTCTGCTCAGTGGGATAGCGCCCCGCATTGAACTCCTTCGCAATGAAGATGTGCGCGGCTTCATCAGGCGCATTTTGGAGACCGGTAAACCCTGTAGGAGTGGTCAGGGCATGGAAGGTCGCGAAGCAGAAGTACAGCACAAGCAGAATCGGCAGTGCGAAACGCCATGTACCCATCAGAGGCGTAGGCTCTGGTGCAAGGGGCGATAAAGGGGTACCCGCCGTCACTGCCGGGTCTTCTCTTTTATTCACTACTCTCCTCCTGCCATTTCCAGAACGACCACGCCGCGCTCCGCGAAAACGGGGTGTAGAAGCCTACGCCTGAGTGCGTCTCCCAATACATACCGCCATCCGCCGGGGCTAACTGTCGCCTTATCTACGTACCAACGTTGTAGTGCCTCCGTTTCGGCACGGCGAGGTGAGGGCAGTTCAGGGTCGCCTACAAAGGGCGCAAAGTTCATATTGATAAGGGCATACCGCATTCCATGCGTATGAAACCATCGAGCTAGGTCGGCTCCGTCCCTCATTTCAGTATACGGAATATAACTAGAGTGTTCGCCGTTGCCCCAGAGATAGGGGCGGTTGAGATAGAAACCACGCGTCTCTTCGTACAGGACTACCCCTTCACTGGGGATACTGTGCTCATGGATATACTGAATGGCAGAGTAGGTCTCCATCTCTCTCGTAACGCGGCTATCGCGTCCATTATTGAGGTCTTGTAGAAGGGCAGGGAGGTTTAGAACGGTGGGTAGTACTCCCAATTCATTTGCCGCTCTGCCGCTTGTAGGAAGCACTAAAAGGCTGGCTAGTAGCAGTATCGCCTGTCCTCCAAGCGCACTTGCAATGAGAATGCGCACCGCTAGTACGAACCGAGAGGCTTTCAACTTACTATCACTCTTTTCGGAGAGTAAGGTTGTACCATACTCGCAGAGGCGTAGGGCGGCATAACCGCACCCTACAGCGAGGAGCGGCAGAAACGAGATAAGGTATCGGCTTACCTGTGCCACAAAGAACCACGCCAGCAGTTGCGAACCCCCTAGTCCCATCGCCATTCGGACAGGGGAGGGGATGCCTCGCAAGGAGAGTAGAGCAAGCCCGAAGGCTGACCAAAGCCCTCCGTACAGTGCCATAAATGTGTACTCTCCCGCGTTAGAGTACTTTTGCGCGTTGCTTAGCAGGTTGAAGGGGGTCATCAATAGGTTTCGCAAGGTTTCGGAAGGCTGTTTCAGGCTATGCGCGTAGCCAAAACTCTGCTGTTCTGAATCGTAAGTTGCACCCCGGTCTGCACTCCAGTACTTACTCTGTGAGAAGACCTTGTAGAGGTAAGGGTAGACTGGGTTTTTCATCACGACCCAGTTTTTGGCGTACCAAGGGGAGGCTATCGCCCCCGCTAGAGTGGCAAAGAGTGCTACCTGCTTCAGGGGTATCCTCTTGAGTATAAGTAGTCCACCAATGAAGAGGAGCGGTAAGAGCGCAAGGTACTTTACCCCCAGTGCAAAGCCTATCATTATCCCAGCTAGGATTGTCCACGACTGCCTTTTTTGTGGAGCGGTCTCCAGTATCAAGGAGATTGCCGCGAACGCTCCTAGCGCAATGTATAGCCCCAAGCCGATGTCTATATAGGCAGCTCCTGCCTCCCAGAAGACCACAGGGGTTGTGGCGAAGAGCAGAACACCTATCCAGCCTGCAAGAGACGTAAGGTAGCGACGCGCAAAGCCGAGTATCGCGGCGAAGACGAGAATTTCGGTTAAGAAGTGGAATAGGTTCGCAAGGGGAAAATCGGCATAGAGTAGCCCCGTTAAGAAGAGCATCTCCATCGTGAAAGGAAAATTACTGTGGTGTTCGGTGGGGAGTGAGGTTATTCTACCCTGCTGTAGGAAGACCTTGGGGTCGGCGAGGTGGTAAGCCACTGCGTCCCATTGCATTCCTGTCGGTGCAAGAAACGCTGCGAGTATCGTGATACCGCCAAGTAGTGTCAGAGTTAGCAGTATCGCGAAGCGTATCGCTCTCTCACTGACCGCTCCTTCAATAAATAGGCTTTTAACTCCTGCAATCAAGTCTTGCAGGTTCGCGAGTATCCCCTTGAAGCCTATCGCGCCGAGCAGTAGCCACCAGAGGGTTATCTGTATCTTGCCGAGTAGCCCTAGCAACCCTAAAAAATAGACTCCGTATCCCGCAATACCCAAGCCCAATGCCCCCGCGTAGGCGAAGCGTTCCGCGGGGTTCGGCTCCCAGTTTTTGAGAAAGGAGAGTAGAAACCGCCCGAAACCGGAGGCTATACAGAGAGCGAATACCGCCAATAAAATCGCAATCATAACGTTTCTAAACGAGCCTCCATCCGCATTTTTGTGCCCTCGCGCTCTATCTCCACAACGCCAACGCTCTTCCCAAAGCACCCTGTCTGCACAATCAGAGTATCACCTACGCGCTCCCCATTCTCAAGGCGGTCGTGCGAATGCCCCCCTATAATGAGGTGAATGCCCGGA
>JAPLCR010000294.1 GCA_026392135.1 Armatimonadota bacterium | reverse complement strand
TCGCACCCTTCGTCTGTACGGTTTTGCGGACAGCATAGACCATCACGCCAAGCGTGTCTCCCATCTTCGCGCCTGTATGACAGTTCAGGCACGCCTGTTTCGAGGCGAGAACCGGGCGCATGAGTTAAACCCAAGAAGCATCGGAGGCGCGAAACTCCCTGCCCTTCATCAGTTGGGGCAGGTTTTCAACTGCTCTTTCCTGTAGCCCCTCAAAATCAAACTTATGCTCCTTTGCAACGGTAGTCGAGTCGGAATCGGGTGCGTAGGGAATGTCTCTCACTATCTTCTTTTGATTGAAGTAGAGAATTTGAAGTTTTGGAGAAGTTATCTTGTCTACGGTTGGGGGTTTTGGAGAGCAGTGTAGCAGACTGATGACATACTCTCGATGCGTGGCGTTCGCATTGGCTATCAGCTCCTTCTCTTTCTCGCTATCCACCTTCAACTGAACAACGCCCGCGTGCTTCTTGTACCTGATGCGGTTTATACCGAAATCTCTGTCGCGCAGTATCTCAAAGCGCGGTTGGACGTAGGAGTCGAGGGTCTCCGCCACCTGCATTGCGGTTTTCAGGGAGGCGGTGGGCGGCGCGGATGAGGCAAGCGTCTCGCCGGGCAGGTTGTACACTACCGCGTCATACTGCATTTTGGCGGCGCAAGAGCCTATCAAAACAACAGGAAGCACAACGCAACCTGTACACGTTAATTTCAAGGGTTTCATGGTATATCTCCTTTAATGCTAATGACGTTACGCCCTGCCCCTCCGCAGACATCGCCTCTATATTAGTTCACGATACGGTTCCAGTAGGAAAGCGAAGCCGATAAGACCGTGAGTACGGAGCGTCATCAGATACTCTTCTACGGACTTAGGAGGTCTTCGCAACGAAGCGCGGTGGCGACGGATGCCTACTAGAACCGCCTCTCGCTCTGTACTTATGAGAAGTGAGAGAAAACTATCAGGATGTAGTGCCTCTATGTCGTAAGCGGTAAGGGCTACGGATGGGAAATCGGAGAGGTTGAAGGTGATTATCACGTCTGCCCCCGCTTCAATTCCGGCGGCGAGTACGTGGCGGTCATTCGCATCGGGTAGAGCGAAGGTTGGGATGTGCCGCTCGTAATTGCTAACTACACCCCAGTATTGGGTTCAAATGTGTAGACAAAATGGTTGAAATCGCTCTATTGGGCTGTATACGAGGTTGGGAGGCGTTCCCAATAAGCCGACAGAAATCGTTTTGGTCACCGAAAGCCGCTCTTTTGCGCCAAAATAACGTTATTGTACTTTGTTGATATTACTCAACCCAATACTGGGGTTAACTACACTCTCCATGTCAACCTGATTCATCAATCGTCGGGTTCGTTCCAACTGTTCGCGAGTCACTTCATGCCTGTCTTCCAATACGTTACGAATCCATTCCGCGTGAATCTCCTCTGTCCAGCGCGGCTGGTAAGCGCGGCTAGTCGCCAACCACATAAACAAATCACGTAGAGCGGGAGGGTACAACACACAAGCATCCAGCAGGGCTATCATTCGTACAACCCCAAACGCTCCGTTTCTGCGACTAACTCCTCCATCACTTTAACGCGCCGCGCCTCTTCCTCTTGAATGAAGCGAACGACATCCCGATACAGAACGCGACGATGCGCTCCTACCATGCGATAGGGCAACCTTCCCTCCTCCAACAATCTAATAAAAAAAGGGCGTGAAACCCGCGTAATGTCGGCGGCTTGCTGCGTAGTAAGTTCCGCCTCTGTTGGAATAAGAGTCACGCCGTTGCCTCTCCCTATCTCTTCTAAAACGCCAAGCAACAGCCGGATGGCGGAGGGAGGCAACGCAATATCTACCTCCTCGCTACCTTCCAATTTGGCGCGAAAACAGACATCAGTGTTTGTACTCGCAAATGAGGCGAGCACTTTACTAGACTTTCGAGCGACCTGCGCCTCCTCGTCGTTGGGAGGAAGGGGCTTAGGGAATACGGGATTATAGATAGCCATAGTGTTCTCCTTACGCAATCTCCTACTAGGATACCACACAAGCGAAATATCCGCAATATACAGAACTATCGAAATGCAAGACTAATCAGAGGGGTTATTTTTCTGCTACCCTATGCCTAAAAAATTAGTTTTGTGTTTTTTGTGAAGTAAATACATTTCTTATGGTATATTGTGTGTAACACAAAAAACAAAGGAGGGCGTTGTGAGAACTTCGGATTTAGAAAACGACATCAAAGGACTTCTCGCATCTTCAAGAAGCCGAGACGAATTTGATGGTGTCCTTAGACAACTAAGTTGTCGCATCAATGTAGTACGTCACTACAAAATCGGTGTTTTGGCAGATAAGGTCAATATGACCAGAACGAGTTTGGCGGAACGTCTTCTGGAACAATCTATCGAAATCGCATGGAATGCCGCTGGCTTTGGAGAGTTATCAGACACAGATGTCAACGCTATTAAAGCTTTGACAAAAGCGTCGGAAATCCAGAAGTCCGACTTCCTTATAGATAAGGTTGATGGAGAGAGACGCTCTACCGCAAAAAACTCACAAAGCGTTAGGGCGCAGAAAGGGGAGGCAATGAACAATGTACCACCAAACCGTATCGAATGCTTCGATGTAATCTTTCAGCATCTAGGCGCAACACGCGGTAGAGTTAAAGGAAGTATCGCTACATCTCGTGATGGGGCGTATGAGGTTTGTTGCTTGACCTCAAAAGACCATTATGCCGAGAAAGGGCTAATTGCAGAGGAGCGTTATTGGTTTACGATATACGAGAGGCAGTTAGAGGATATTCAGCAAGCCAACAATGCTTATGTAGCGTTCGGGTGCGGGTCAATTCGCCAAATCGCCCTGATACCAGCGGACGAATTTATCACTTGGTGCGATGACCTTCTACCCTATACACAAGGCAAAGTAGGTTGGCACGTTCATCTATTAAAGGTAGGTGGGAATTGGGAACTTCGTCGAGCAGGACGGGGTGAACCACCGATTGCCACGACGAAGTTCATGATTTAGGTAAGGGACTCTCTACAGTTAAATTGCTCCAAAACCTCTTAGAAGTAGTCTGAGAATGTTTGTAAATCATTCTTGTCAGCAAAATCGTCAAAGTAGCTCTTGATTTGAGGGCAGTAGCGTGCCTTCTATGGGATAAATCGGCTCCCAAATCTGCCCAATTCCGCGCACTTTTATGTTATTACAAGAGTTCTCAGACTACTTCTTAGGAAAAGGAGCCTAGCACCCAACAGAGTCGGCTACCGCCCTAGTCACCCCTCGCCCAGAATTGGGAGAGGGGACGGGGGTGAGGGCTTACGGTTCCCTAATAACCGATACACCAAACATCATCCGCCCCCATTGACGTTATGCCCCGAAGAAATTGTAGGTTCGCACGTTAAAGATAAGGCTGACGAGTCCCCACCCGCACCCCATTACGCAGTCCCCCAGAATCAAGCCCAGAAAAAAGGGTAAGAGAAGCCTATAGAGGCGCGACCCGCCGTACCGCAAAATCAGCCCCTTCGCCATCCACGCAAGAAGCATAGGAAGCCAAGTAATGTTTATCATCCAGGCTGAAGACAGCGCGTAGCCGATAGGGTGAAGCGGAAAGCCAAAGTAGCGCAAGCGTAAGGACATCAGCATTAGCGTGGTCACAAGCCCCATACCCATCGCCAGAGAGGCACCCGTATTGGGTTGTGCATCCTTTGTACCCCCAGCCCAGCCCGCCATGCGCCCAAAACTCTCCTGTGCGAAGTGCGTTCCCGCTGTCCACTTCGCCGCCGTTCCCAACTGGTACGCCTGATGCTCATACGCCCAGAACGCGCTGAGAGTAGCTATCACTGTGCTGAATACGATGACCGCCAACATTCGCCCCGGCTCCATATTTTTGCGTTGCGCCATCTGCTGACTCTCCAACGCAATAGGCATCGTGTCGTTGCTCCGCGAGTAGGTAAGCGGATAGCTGAGCGAGAGAAATGCCAAGTCGGTCTGACGCAGACTCCCAATACCCGTCAGGCGAGGAAGCATGAAGTCGGGTCCCATAAAAGTAAAGTCGTGGATAGGTGCTCCCAACTCGGCGCGAATACGCGTTACCACGACGAGTAAGGGCAGATACATCGCCAGAAAGGCTATCGTCACCCACCATGCCACTTTCGCCGCTAAGCCGAACAGAAACAGCCCAACCAGCCCTACCACGATACCGCCCACCGCTACCCGTTCGCTCACCCCCTCCTTCGTGCCGCTATCGTCGCCATCCCCTCTCTCCCCGCGAAATGCCCGCATAATAGAGCGACCTATCTTCGAGTAGCTCTGACGACCCGACCAGAGGTAGTAGAGAAACAGTCCCACCACGCACCCGAAGCCCTGTTCCGGTATGAAGGGAACATCAGGGCTTGTGTCCCATGCCATCATGCTTGCGACAATGCGTTGCCCCTTCCAAAAGAAGTAGAAGAACCAACACGAGAAGAGCAAATCGAGCGGAAGCAGATAACTGAGACCAATCACAAGAGGATAGAGCGTCGTGGGAGTCCAGTCAATCGCACTCCAAGGCTTTGAGCCTCCTCCGTCATCTCAATAGGGAGCCAGATAATGGGAAAGGTGAGGCGTTCGTGGTCTGCCCACTGTTTGCGGATAAGGACATTGACGCTATAGGCGACCAGCAGAACGAGGTTGAAGAGGAGCGTCCAAGCGAGAACAGGAGTCATCCAAGCACGCAGAATCGCCACATCGTAGAAAGTAGAGTTACCGAGAAAGTGCCCGCGCAGTATCTCCGTGTCGCGTATCACGAGCCAGTCGGGAAAAGCGGAGAGAAACGAACCCCACCCTCCATTCGACGCGGAGAACCATGCACCGTGCCCTATCATTCCGCAGACGATGTTAATACCAGACTGCCCCGCCATGCCTGTTGATATGGCGAGCATGGTGTAGAGGGTGAGGAGTTCGGCTTGCGAGAAGGCGAAGCGAGGTGCGAACCGCCACAAAATATGGTTGAACCCAACGAGAATAACGAGCAGAAAAACGCAGTTCGCGAAAAGCGACAGGATGGATGGAAAGGGACCAAACATCACCTCCTCCATACGCAGAACCCAAAACGCATTGAGCGGGGTGAGTAGTGTGCCTAACAATACGGCACGAAAGGTAATGCCTCGCCGCTTTGGAGAGGGTGGTGGCGAATCAGTAAGGGTAGAGGTGGCTTCGTTTAAGGGCATGGTAGGTAACTGTAAAGGGTGTTCCCTACTCTTAGGCGTTGCCTCACGCTTCTCCTGCAAAACCGTAAAGTTCGCCTCTTCAAAATCCCTAGCGGCAGTTGAACGTCACTCTTTGGAGTATTGATTGGGCGGGGCAGTCTGGAAGGCTTATTGCGCTACTCCAACCACCAACTCAGTCGCTTCATCACAGAATTTTGCGACACAAACAAAGAATTCGATAATAATTGAACAAAATCGCAAGCATATTTGATAGATCTGCCTATCAAATATATATTATAGAAAATCGTTTTAGCATTGCCCCCCTGTCTTGCGAAACCAGTAAGAGTTCAGGGTTATGGGAGTGAAAACCGCGAAACACGCGAAACAAATCCACAAAGCCCCAAACTTGGAACTCTTCGCACAGGCTTCTAGTCTCAAACTACTAAAACTCCTCTCCTTTGCGAAGGAGAGGTTGGGTGAGGTTATGTGAAGAGCCGCAACCCTGAACTCTTGTCTCTCTCAAGTGTGGAAAGGGGGCGATGGTAGGTTGCATTAGCATCTGATCAGTTACAAAAACCCCCCTTACCCAGAACTGGGAGAAGGGGGAGAGGATAGAACTATACCTGACAGCGTTACGGTACGGGCGTATAGGTACCCCCCGCGTCAGGATAGGCGGGCGGGTTGCACTGGAAGGCGATACCGCGCTCAGTCATGTTTTTGGCGTGTCCATCTGCGAAGTAAGCCACGCGCACAGGTCCCTTAGTGTCTTTACGCTGGTCTAGGGGTCCCGTAGAAGCCGAGAGCCACCCCATCGCCCCGTCTTGCGCTCCTAGGTGAAACGAAAAGACCTCAGCACCCATGTATGTTTCGGCAGGAAGCGGAATAGCCGCCATCTTCCCGACACGCATCATCACAGTGTTAAGGCAGTAGCTCGTCTTCTCACCTTGCCACACCGTTTTGCCCAAAGTAGGCTCTGCGGGGACGAGGCTCGCGGGTATCCCAGCATCGCTAGGACACTTATACATATCCCGGTTCTTGATGTAAGGGTCGGAAAAGAGAGTAGGGTCGTAGGGAACCTTGGTCACTTTATTGCGTGGGCGGCACGGCTTGCAGGGGAAGGGACCCGCCGCCTGCACTTCCCATTCAGAGTTGGCAGGATTAGGCGAGTTGCTGGGCGGAAA
Organism: Armatimonadota bacterium; assembly: GCA_026392135.1. Classification (GTDB taxonomy): domain Bacteria; phylum Armatimonadota; class Chthonomonadetes; order Chthonomonadales; family Chthonomonadaceae; genus CAIJLM01. The sequence continues at coordinate 3,821 of JAPLCR010000294.1, read as the reverse complement.
CTGTTCGTCGTTGTCTTGAACATACATCATCCACGCCATACCCAGTTGGCGCACGTTCGTCACACACACAGATTTGCGGGCACTTTCACGCGCCTTTGCAAAAACAGGGAAAAGTATCGCCGCCAGTATCGAAATGATGGCGATAACTACAAGCAGTTCAATCAGGGTGAAACCCGATTTTAGAGAGCGGCTAGAGAACTTCATTTTAGAGACCTCTTCGTTTTTGGATAAGACAGGATACAAAGGTTCACGCCTTTGTATCGCTAAGGAACAAGGCGACCGTCGTGCAGAACAAGCTGTCTCTGCGTCGCGTTCGCGAGAATCGGGTTGTGGGTCACAACGATAATCGTTAGCCCATCCCGGTGAAGTTGATGAAAGAGTTGGAGAATTGCCTCTCCATTTGCACTGTCCAGATTGCCCGTCGGTTCGTCTGCAAGCAGTACCTGCGGGCGGTTGATGAGGGCACGTGCTATCGCCACCCTCTGCATCTCCCCACCCGACAGTTGATTGGGGAGATGGTTTCTGCGGTGAGTCAAGCCCACCCGTTCAAGCAGTTCATTCGCATAAGCCTTCGCCTCCTTTTTGGAAAAAAGTGTAGGAAGCGTCAGGTTTTCCATTACGGTAAGCGTAGGCAGTAGCCCAAAGTGTTGAAAGACAAAGCCTACCTGCTCACGCCGCATTCGGGTCAAAGCACTATCGGAAAGCCCACGGGTAGACTGTCCATCAATAAGGAGTTCACCGCTGGTAGGCGTATCCATACAGCCCAAAAGGTGTAGCAGGGTCGTTTTACCCGCACCCGAGACACCCACAACTGCGGTGAACTCACCCCGTTGCAGATCGAATGTCACGCCGTCAAGGGCACGAACCTCTTCCGTACCTCGGTTATAGACCTTCGTAAGCCCTTGTGCGGAGACCAGTATCGAATCTGCCACGTGTGCGAGATTCCCTTCCAGAAATGCGTCTTAGCGTTAGAAGAACCACCAATATACCCAAAACAGTTCAAATATGTACCACTTGAATCTTCCCCGTCGCGCTTAGTAGAGACGGAGAGAAGTTATTAGTAGAGGATACGGGGGAAATTAGAAAATCCTCACAGAGATAGGTTCTAAGTCGCCCTTATCGCCTCAACTGGGGAGAGCCGCGAAGCCCGCCAAGCTGGAAGCAGACCTGCCAAACTACCCAGTAGTGCCGCCCCCGCAAGGCAGGCAACCATGATACTCACTTCTGGGTGAATAAGCGTCCCCGTCGGGGCAAAGGGCAAGCGGTTGCGTAGCCAGCCCTCCAAACTCTGCGCTCCCACAAGAGCCACCGCTACTCCTACTACGCCCCCAAGCAGGCATATCTGTACCGTCTCCATCCATATCAGCCGAAAAATATCACCCATTGAGGCTCCCACAGAGCGCATTACGCCAATCTCACGAGTACGCTCCGTAACAGCCATAAGCACCGTATTGCTCACCCCTGCCCCCGCCACAAGAAGGGCTACCAGCGCAATACACCCCAGCAACAGCCGAGTCGAGTTTACCATACTCTGTATTGTGCGGAAGAGGTGGGTCAAAGGAACAATGTTCATATCCATCCCTGCCTCACACGCCCTTAACGCCCCCACCACATCCTCCAAACTGTTCGGGTCTTGTAGGCGCACCAGAATATGCGTCAACTGCCCTTGCCGATTGAAGAGACGTTGCGCGTCCGCCAAGGGCATATACAGAAAGTTATCGTCTGCGCCCTGAGTTGTAGCAAGAAGCCCGCAGACTCTTCCTTTTGCGCCCTCTAAACCTGGTAGGTCAAACTCCTGCCCCCTCTGTACATGAAGGCTCTTCGCCGCCGCTGCACCCAGCAGAATATCCCCTGTTTTGACGGGCAACGAACCTTCGATGCTCCATGCCCGTTTCACCATCCGAATGTCGTCATTAATACCTAAATAGACGGTCTGATTTCCATTTGCCTCGTAGAGCGCATTCATGAAAACGGGTGCCGCAACGCTCACGCCCCGCGTTTTGCGTACCTGCTCCAGATAGGCATATTTGAGGTAACAGGGCCAGCTCGCGCCATGCAGAGCCGTCGAAGCCGCATCGTAAGGGCATCCTTTGGGAACAACTAGGACGTGCGCTCCCAGCCTGTCGAGTTCATCTCTCATACCTGTCTGATAGCCTCGCTGAAACGCAAGCAGACTGAAGAGCGCGGCGACGGCAACCGCAACCCCCGTCAGGGTAACGGAAGTACGTAGCTTGCGCCGTAGCATATTTTGTAAAGAGAGTTTAATAAATGACATTTATTTAATCCGCCCGAATCGCGTCTACAGGCTGTAGTCGGCTCGCTTGCCATGCAGGATACAGTCCCGCACCTAGCCCAACCACTATTCCCACCATGAAACAATCCTGAATCACCTCACGAGAGAGGATAAGAAATGCCTCAGAAGGCGCAATTTGTACGAAAAAACGCACTATTAACTCCACGAAATGCCCAAATAGTAGTGCCAAAATCACTCCGATAGCACTTCCAAGCGTGGTAAGCAGTACTGCCTCAACGGTAAGCAGGGAGAACACTTGACTACGCGACGCGCCCACTGCGCGTAGTACTCCCAGTTCACGAGTACGCTCCAATACAGCGGAGAGCATCGTATTGAAAACAGAAAGCCCGCTAATACACAGTGCTACAATAGCAATCGCGAGCACCAGGGTTCGCACTGAGCCTATGAGGTTCAGAAAGGTTCCCATCATCTCCGCCATCGTCACCACCTGTGCGCCCCGAACCTCCTGCAAGCGTTTGGAGACATCGCCTATGAGGGTAGGGTCTTTTAGACGAATTGCGACGGCGGTAATGCGGTCAGGCTGGCGAAACATGGCTTGCGCGGTGGCAAGAGGCACAAAGAACTGACTGTCATCGCTCGTTCCGCTTCGTTCTAGCACGCCGCACACGGTAAATTTGCGCCCAGTTTCAGGGCTGAAAAAAGTGTCGCCCACCTGTCTTAACTCGACATTTGCGGCTTCTGCACCCAAAATTACAGAGTTTTCGTCTGGAAACCAGCGTGAACCCTCTTTCATCTTCCACCAGGGTTTGAGAGGGCGAATACTCTCCTCTACTCCCACCCAAAGGTCGGTGCGCCCCTCCGAAGGGCGGGGCAGAGTCGCCATCAGCATCGGGGCGGCAATCTCCACTCCTACCTCTCTCCGCACGGTCTTCACGCTCTCTGCGGGAAGCGAGACATCCAGCGTTTTGCCTTTAAGGACACGCGCCGCCGCATCGTAAGGGCAACCGAGCGGAACCAACATCATCTGAATGCCCATGTTGTTCAGTTCGCGCCCTAAGCCCGCCTCGTATCCTTTACCAAAGGCTAACAGACACGCTAACACTCCTACCGAGATAGCGATTCCAAAAAGAGTGAGTGCCGTGCGAAGTCTACGGCGAGTCAGGTTTTTGAGTGCAAGTATCAGCATCGGCTTATGCCCTTTTCCAAATATCCTGCACGCTAAGTAGAACCATCACTGTATGCAGTCCGCCCTGCACTGCATCTACCGATTTCAACGCTTTCGGGCTTATTTCTACCTGTTCACAGTGGCATAGCCAGTCGGATTGTGCCGTTTTCCCCTCAAAATACTGCAAGAAACCGGGGCTACGCAGAATTTTGGCGGTCTCTTCTGGTTCACGGAGACGCTGTATTTTTACGCCCACTACACGATTAGAGGTGTCGCTCGCCACCACAACCTCAATAGCTCCGTACTCCCCCTTCACCCGCCGTGCAACCACCACTCCGAGAGGAGTGGTGCCGTTATAGGCGCGGTGAATCTGTAAGGCGCCGAACGGCGAGCCTTTGCCAG
>JAPLCR010000053.1 GCA_026392135.1 Armatimonadota bacterium | reverse complement strand
CTTGACTAATGGCTTGGCGTGCTACTAGGCGCATTAGTGTGGGAGTTAAATCGGGGTGCAGAAACACCTCAGAGTGAAAAGTACGGGAGCGTCCGTTTGTGTGGTCGTTCACCTGAACAGTGAAGGGAACGGTGTGGGGAATCCTGCCAATGACTCCTGCAACGGAGAAGTTGCGGTCTTGAACAAGTGAGCCAATCGTTTTGCCCACTGTAGCAATGTGATGCGATACCTGATAGCCAGAGAAGATGTCTACAATAGAGGCGGAGGTGAGCGGTGCTTCGACTGCGCCTAGCCCAAAGAAGGGGTGCCCGTATCCGAGTATCCTGTCTCCCAAGCGGTAGGTGACGGTTCCTGTCGCGCCCACGTTTACGTCGCCTGTTGCGAAGAAGGTTCCGAAAGGTGAGCCGGGTTGGAGAGGCGGTGCGGTAGTCGTTTCGCTCTTTCCTAACCCGCTGCCTGCCATAACGGTAACGCCGTACCCTTTGCTATCCAGCTCCTTTTGAAGCCAGTCACGCTCTTTCTGCTTGAGGTTGGAAGCCATGAGGTAGGTGGTGGCGCGATGAAGAACTGCGGTGCCGCTACTGGAGCGGAGCGTGCTTGTGAGGGGCGCGTTGAGAACAAGGCGAGAGATAGTTCTGCCCTGCACACAAATAGGAGCGGGTAACTGTACGATATGGGTTCCGTTGTCGGGTTTCCACGCTGTCTTTTTCAGCAGTTTAGGGTTGATTTCGGCGGGTGTGAAGTAGGTAGGGGTCTGTGGAATTTTGGAATCCCAAGCCTCTAGCATATCTTCAATGGGGGTCGCCATTCCTATAGGCTCTTTAGAAAAAGACTCACCCTGCGAGAAGCCTCCTATCAGTTTGCCGTTGACGTAGATGGGGCTACCGCTCATCCCTTGAATAAGGTTCGCCTGCTCCCTTCATACGAATGAGGATAAGGTCGCGCCCATTGTTTGCCTGCTTCACGATACCTAATACTGTCACCTCAAATCGGCTAATGGTGTTGCCTTTGAAAGTAGTTAGCCCGTAGCCTTTCATGCCCACTTTTACTTGACTGAGGGGCATGATGCCGGGATACTTTTCACCTGCAAGAGCAGGAGTAGCGAGTGTGGTAAACAGTAGACCGCAAGCGAGTGTGCGGATTGGCAACGACATAACGTGTAACTCCTTAGGGGGAGAGCAAAATATAACAGAGCGATTAGGCACTAAGGGCGGAGATTCCTGCTTACAGCCGCCTAGCCCTCCTTCCCTTAGATAGGGAAGGAGCCTTTTGCGCCTCTGGGGGATAATCTTACACTACTTGGTTTCCAGCCCCGCCAACTCCTTTTTGGAGACCCCATCTTCTGGATTGAACTTCAAAGCCTGTTTGTAGTGAGTAATGGCTTCTGCCTTACGCCCTTTCTTCGCATGAATACGGGCAAGGCGCTTATGTAGCTCGCCGTAGAGTGTTACGGGCTGCTCTTTGAGCGTTAAAAGGTTGCTATAGATAGGAATAAGCTCCTCGTCACGCCCATCTTTTTCTAACATTGTTGCCACTATTGCGACGACTTGAAAGTCATTGCGCGTGCTTTTAGCGACATCGAGGAGGAGCGGCAGAGCGATATCTGGCTTTTTGTCGTCAATATAACGCATACCCAACTGGCGTTTAAAGCCTGTGCGAATAGCTATTGGCAGGTCTTTGCGTTCAGCAAGAGCGACAAGGCGGCGGGTAGCCTCCTCTTTTTTGCCTATCTTGTCTAGTGCCTCTACCACCAACATCTGCGCGGAAACGTCGTTCGGGTTTGCATCTGCTATTCCTTGCCGAATCTGTAACCCCTTGTCGTTGCGGTAGTGGCTCAACAGAGTGTTGGCGTAGAGTTCTAGGAGTTTACGGTTCGCCTTACGTTGTGTGGTGAAGTCATCTAGATATTTGAGGGTTGCCTCAAACCCCTTTTGCCGCTCCATCTCCTCATAATAAAACCCGAAGAGTGTATCGTCTGTTGGGTTTGCCTCAAGCTTTTGCTGTAGCCATACGAGATAGGCAGGGCGCTTGTTCTCTGATACGTAGACCTGTGCGAGGTCGGCGTAGCTCTGAGCTGGAAAGGG
>JAPLCR010000231.1 GCA_026392135.1 Armatimonadota bacterium | reverse complement strand
TCGGACGCGAAGCCGGGAGCTTCGACCTTTCGGATAGTTGCAATCTACGACCCGCGCTACCAGCAACCGCTTCTGTTGGCGACGAACCTGTCCGTTTCGGCGGAGGCGGTCTGGGCGCTCTACAAAGACCGTTGGCCCGTAGAGCAGGTGGCTCTCGCGGGAAAGCCGATGCTCGGTTGCGAACGCACCTACGTCTTTGGCGCGGAGAGCCGCTACCGCTTGCCGGAACTCGCTCTCTTGTGCGGGAACATCCTGTCCTATCTCGCGGCGACGGCGGCTCCGGTGGCGACTGGCTTTTGGGATAGAGCCGCGAGACCTACCTGCGGGAGGCTACGGCGCACGTTAGCCAGAATGAGTTTCTCAAACTTGCCCGAACCGCTAGGGCAAATCCGAAAAAAGAACAGCGTCACCGCCCATCTCACCACCGGAGTGACCGCACATCGAAGGCATAAGAAGAACTCAGAAGATAACATTGACCAAATTACACTCTGATTTACCGGAAACTAAAGCTAAGAGGAAAGGGTTTATATATATCAACGGCTAATGCACGCTAATTAGCGTTGCGAAACGATTGAGATAGCGTCTAATATCTTTGAGTTGATGTGTTAAAGGCAGGGGTACAGTATCCCCATAGACGGCTTGTTTTAGAAAGGACTACTCCATGTTGCTTAAAGCGGTAGGCGTTGCTTTTACGGCGTTCACGCTTCTCTTCTCAACCTTCCCGGCGAAGGCGGACGACAAGCCCCAGACCATCTACCTCTACCCTGCGGGGTCTCCCACGCTCAAGGGCGCGGATGAGAAGGAGATACTCTCTCCTCCCGACCCTAAGCCGGGGCAGGGCTACACCATCAAAAACATCCACAACCCTCTCATTGAGGTTCACCTTCCGCCAGCCGACAAATCTACAGGAACTGCGATAGTCGTAGCACCCGGCGGCGGACACAATCAGGTGGTCTGGACGAGCGAAGGGACGAAAATCGCGACATGGCTGAACAGTCTAGGCATCGCCGCGGTTGTTCTCAAGTACCGCCTTCAGTTTACGCCCGGATATAAGTACACCGTCGAAGGCGAAGCCCTGCAAGATACCCAACGCGCCCTACGCATCACGCGCCTACACGCCAAAGAGTGGGGCGTTCAGCCTAATAGAGTGGGTATACTAGGATTTTCGGCAGGAGGCGCGCTCGCTGCCCTCGCCGCCATGCGCTACGATAGCGGTAAGCCTACAGCCTCCGACCCTATCGAAAAAGAGGGTTCGCGCCCCGATTTCGTAGGCATGGTCTATCCCGGTTGGGGACCCATGAACATCGCTATTCCCAAAGACGCGCCCCCAACCTTCCTTACTAGCGCGGGGAGCGACGACCAGTTTCACGCCAAGCAGAGCGTAGAGTTCTATAACGCTCTTTTTATGGCGGGGATACCCGCCGAAATCCACATCTACAGTCACGGGGGGCATGGGGGTGCTGTTAGTCCGCGAAACGGAATCCCCTTCGGTACGTGGCATATCCGTTTTGAAGAGTGGCTTGCCGACCTCGGTTATACCAAAAAGGAGCCTGCCGTCAAATGAAAAGCCGTTCGCTGAAACGCGCCCCGCTTCCGCTTCTAGGTATCGCCGCGCCGCTTCTCCTGCTAGCTCTCACCGCTGTTAGCGGACAACAGAAATCGTCCAAAACGCCCGCCCCATCGCAGTTCGATGCGACGGTAGCCTGAAACCGGGACGGCATATCGCCTACAAAAAAGGCACACCCATGACCAATCTCTACCTGACTCTGTTAGACCGCGCTGGCGTGCATCCAGAATCCATTGGAGACAGCGATGGCAAGGTAGAACATTTAACGGACATTGCATAGAAAAGGAGAAGCCACTTGCCTCTCGTAAACACAGGCGACCTACTTCACTCCGCACTCGCGGGCAGGTTCGCTGTCGGAGGGTTTGAACCCTACACCATAGACCAGATACAAGCCATTATTGAGGTAGCGGAGGAGGAGCAGACCCCCGTTATCCTACAGTTCTGGTCGGAAGTTATTGAGACGTGGGGCTTTCCCACACTTACCTGCGTCGTGCGCGAACTCGCGGGACGTGCCGCCGTGCCTATCGCTCTTCACCTTGACCACTCTTTGACCGAAGAGTTGGCGTATCAAGCTCTCGAAGCGGGCTTCACCAGCGTTATGTACGACGGCTCCAAACTCCCACTCGAAGAGAATATCATGCGAACCCGCAATGTAGTAGCGCGTGCAAAAGAGTTTGGCGCAACGGTGGAGGCGGAGTTGGGGTTGATAGGCTTCTTGAGCGACTACGAAACGCCGGAAGAGGCGATGGAGGCGATTAAGGGGCTTCTTACTACACCGGAACAGGCGGACTATTTTGTGCGCGAAACGGGGATTGATATACTGGCTCCCGCTATCGGTTCGATACACGGCTGTCCTCTCCCAATGGCTGAGCTGGATATTCCGCGTATTCGTGCCATCTCGAAGGTGACGGGCTTACCGTTGGCTCTGCATGGCGGCTCTGGGGTAGGGGAGGCGCAACTTCGTGCAGCAATCGATGCTGGAATCGCGAAAGTGAACGTGGATGCAGAGGTACGGAGCGTTTACATTACCGCCCTTAAAAGAGAGGTGGAGGGTGTTGGGACAGGCGACAAGGTATACGTGGATTTAGCGCGATACCCGCGTGGAGTGCGTACTGCAACGAAAGAGGCGGTGCGAAAGCGAATGAGAATGCTTCGGAACGCGGGATAAAATCGTTGGGCACAAATTAAGAGGAGTGGCGGGTAGCCACTCCTCTTTTGGGGAAAGTCTCTATTTTTTGCAAGGCATTCTCAATACGTTCGCACCAGATAGTGGATAAAATTTAGAAACGCTTTTCTCCGAAATAGGGTGGAGAGAGTTGGGATACAGGCAGTTTTTTCGTTTTAATGATTACTCTAATATAGGCGGCTCCCTAATTGACGGGAGCCTTTTAGAAATAGGCTGTTCGATTGATTACATCCATAGTGTACTCAATAACTCCTAGCCACACAGTGAACTACTTCACAGCCTCGCTTTGAAATAGGTTACATAGCGGACGGGCAACGGTGCTTTTGCCCACTCGATTGTCCACTATGTATAAATAATCTCCCTCTCTACCACAACTTTTCTTCCTTGTCTACTTGACGAAACCCGCTGTTTGTAAGACAATGGGAGAAGTATCGTTTATCATTATGCTACGTCCCCAATCTAAGGAGCCGCCCCTTGTCACGTAAAATCGCACTAGAGGATTTCATGCGCGTTTCGCTACTCAGTGACGTGCAAATCTCGCCCGATGAGAGCCGTATCGCCGTTGTACGGCGTTACACCGATATCGAAAAGAGCCGCTACCAGTCCGAAATATGGATGGTTCCCACCCACGAGGGCGAACCTCGCTGTTTCGTGAGGCAGGAGGGAAGCAACGCCTCCCCGCGCTGGTCGCCGAACGGCGAGACCCTCGCCTTCCTCTCAAGCCGTCAAAAGCCAGACAGTCAGATATTTCTCATCCCCGCCGATGGAGGAGAAGCGCGTCCCCTCACTAAGTTCAAGACGGAAGGCTCGTTCAGCGCGATACGCTGGTCGCCAGACGGAACCAAGATAGCCTGCCTCTACCGCGAAACCCCCGCCGACTACACCAAAGCCGCCACCGACGCGAGAGCAGATAAAAAACTGCCTCCGCCTGCCCGAAAGCACAAGAGACTGCGCTACCGCATGGACGCTTTCGGCTACTACGACGATAGTTACGACCAAGTGTGGGTCGTAGACGCGGCGACGGGAGAGGCGAAACAGCTCACCTCCGGCGAATTCGCTTGTGGCGGGCCCGTATGGTCTCCCGACAGCGGAACGCTCGCCTTCCTCTCGGATAGGCGCGACGACTGGGATGTTCTCTCGGATAACAACGCCCTCTACACCGTTCCCGCAGAGGGCGGCGACCTCACATTAATTCCCTCGCCTGTCGGCTCGAAGTTTGCGCTTGCGTGGTCTCCCGACGGCAAGACGTTCGCCTACGCTGGCAATCCCGACCCCGAAGACTGGTGGGGAACCGAAAACACCCAACTCTTCCTCCTGCCTGTAGGCGGTGGTGAAGCCATAAACCTCACGGGGCATAGCGATATGAGCGTGGGATACGAGGCTATCTCTGACTCGCACGATGTAGGCGGTAGCGATTTGATACAGTGGACTGCCGATAGCGCAGGGCTGTTCTTTCCGATAAGCGTGCGCGGAGATGTGCGGCTCAGTTTTATCGAGGCGAAAGGGGGCAATCTATTTCCCCTCTCTCCTACAGGGCATGAGATGGGCGATTTTGGGATAACGCCGCACGAAATCGCGGCGGTCACGCTCTCTTCGCACACCGCACCGCAGGAGCTCTTTGTCTTGCAGAATACTCCGAACGGGCTTGTCACTACGCAACGCACGCACTTCCACAAAGCCTTCTTGGAGGAGGTAGCGGTTATCGAGCCGGAGGTAGTGGAGGTTCCGAACGGCGATGGCGGACTCGTACACGGCTGGCTACTCAAACCCACCGACTTCGACCCCGCGCAAAAGTACCCCTTCGTCCTCTACATTCACGGAGGACCTCACGCGCAGTACGGCGCAACCTTCTTCCATGAACTACAGTACCTTGCGGCGGAGGGCTACGTAGTCCTCTTTACGAACCCGCGAGGAAGCAAGGGCTACGGAAAAGCGCACACCGCCGCCATAAAAGGGGACTGGGGAGGCAAGGACTACCAAGACGTAATGCTGGCAACGGACTACGCGCTCTCGCTAGACTTCGTAGACGCGACGCGAACGGCGGTGATGGGAGGCTCTTACGGGGGCTTTATGACGGCGTGGATAGTGGGGCATACGCCGCGCTTTACCTGCGCTATCGCCGACAGGCTGGTAGGCAACCTCGTCAGTATGGCGGGAACGTGTGACTTCCCCTGGCCCTCTGACGCTTACTTCAAAGGCAACCACTGGAGTCGAATCGAAGACCTTTGGAAACACTCGCCAATCGCTTATGCAGGGAACATCACGACCCCGCTACTACTAATTCACAGCGACGGAGATTTGCGTTGTCCGCATGGGCAGGCGGAGGAGTTCTTCTCGGCGTTACGTCTACAGCGCAAAGTCGTGGAGTACGTGCGCTATCCTGAAGCCTGTTCGCACGGTATGTCGCGTAACGGTCCTCCCTCTCTACGCCTACACCGCTTGCAGGAGAACGTGAGCTGGTTGGGACGCTGGCTCAAGCCGAAGGAAGCGTAAGCAGTGGCGCAGAAGCGCATAACCTGTTGGCAGTGCCTTCGCTACGATAGGGAGGCGCGGCACTGTCTGGACGGCAAAGCGAACCCTATCAAAAAATCAGACACGGTGGAGGTTGCAGAGGCACTCGGTCTTCAAAAGATATGCCTCTACAACCCCTACCGCGATGACCTCGCCATGCGTACCTACTTCCCGCGCCACCCTCTCTCCCAGTCTCTCGCAAAGCCACGGCGCAAGCCCCGCGTTAAGGTTGAGGTCGAACTGGAAGGGGAGGCGGAGACGGAAGAGGCGCTGGCACTACTCGTTAAGCGTAAGTCTCAGTGAGTAACTTCATTGAGACACTAGGGCGTACTCGATAGCCTGTTCCAACGTCATAACCGCCCCTTGCGCGAAGGCGGCGGCGAGCGCCTCTTCGCCTAGCGCGTTACGCAGGGTCGCGATGTCAGCGGAGAAAGTTTTTTCGTCCAGTGTGAGCATTTTGCCTTCCGGGCGTTCGCATAGTCCCTTTATAGCTCCGTACAGACAGGCTCCGCGCTCCTGTTGATTATCCGCTGTCGCTACTTCCGAGAGTCCCTGTAGTAGAGTAAGCGTCTCTTGCAGACTCAATTGCCCCGCTTCACGACGCAGATTGAGGCTCTCAACATAGTAGCGTCGCGCCGAAGGGGTATCGCCCTGAAGGTACGCGAGATATCCCAGGTTGTTCAGCGAACCCGCTATGACCGCCTTGTCGCCTAGTTCGCGCTTGAGAGCCAGACTGCGCTCGTAACGCTGCCGCGCCGTAGCGTAGTCGCCCTGACTACTCGCGAGATTCCCCAAACCGTTGAGCGAGGCGGCACTCCCCTTCCTGTCGCCAAGCGTGTCGTGAATCGTAAGGCTTTCCTCGTGATAGGCTTGGGCTACCCCGAAATCGCCCTGCATTCGCGCCAAAGTTCCTGCACCATTGAGGACTTTGGCGCGTTCCGCTGTCGCCTCCTGAACACCCGCCAACTTCAAGACTGCCTCACACCACTGTCGTCCCTCCGCGATATAGCCGCGCATCCTCCAAAACGACAGCAGCGCCCCGCAGAGGCGTATCGCCGTAACGTCATCTCCACCGCTTTCCGTACTTGTCGTGAGTGCGGCTAATAGGTGTTCGCGCTCCGCCTCCAAGCGAGACAGCCATGCCCCCTGCTCCGCGCCGCTAAGATTGCAGTCAGCCTCCTCCGCAAGCGCAAGATAGTAGCCTATACTCTGTTGTTCCATCGTTTTCTACGGCTGAACGCGTGGCGTTGTGTCGAGCGTAAGTTCGACTACCGTCGCATCCACGTCGGTAACGCTGGGCTTCTGCAGAGTGATAGAACTGCCGCTAGCTTGTACGGCAACCCGCTCTTTCGTAGCGAGAACCTTTGCAGACTTCACCTTGTTGTTTAGTCCTTCTAGCACGACACGACTGTTTGCGCCCCAGTCGTACACGAAGACGTAGAGGCGATTCCCTTTTTGTGTGCAGGTTCCAGAGAAGGAGAGTTTCGAGAAAGGGGTCGCGCTGGTTCCGTAGATAGCCTTTCCATTACTCTCCATCCACCTCCCCATCGCTTCGAGGCGGTTCTTTGTCTCCATTGTGAACTCGCCGAGGTTAGTGGGACCCACATTCAATAGGAAGTTACCGCCCTTGCCTGCAATGTCCGCTAGGTGACGAATGAGAACGCTCTGCGATTTCCAGTTATGGTCGTTACGCGCATAGCCCCACGTATCGTTGAGGGTCATGCAGGTCTCCCACAGTTTGCCGTCTTTGAAGCCCTGCGCGGGAACCTCCTGCTCCGGCGTGCCGAAGTCGCCCGTAAACTCAGCGGAGACGTTCATACCCGCCATGCCGGAGCGCCCCTTGTCCACGCGGTTATTCACGAGGATATGCGGGTCAAGGCTTCGCACATAGCGGTAGAGGTCTGCGCCCATCTCGTGCGTCCACGTGTTTTCCCACTCGCCATCGAACCACATCACCGCAGGGTGATACTTCGTGACTAGCTCCTTGAGCTGGGCTTTCAGGTAGGCGATATAGCGCGTGAAGTCTGCGCCGTTTGCTGAGCGCACATCTTTCTCCCAAGAGCGGCGGGGCAGGTAGTCGGGGTGATGCCAGTCCATAATTGAGTGATAGAAACAGAGGCGAACCCCCTGCTTTTGGCACTCATCAGCAAGCTCTTTGAGGGGGTCGCGTTGGAATGGGGTGGACTTGGTTATCGTGTAGTCGCTTACTTTGCTATCGAACATATCGAAGCCATCGTGGTGCTTACTTGTGATGACGATGTACTTCATTCCCGCGTTTTTTGCGGTCGCCACCCACTCCTTTGCATCGAAATTTGCGGGGTTGAAGTTGGGCGCGAACTTCTCATAGTCCTTTACCTGCATCTGGAAGTTGTTCATATACCACTCCGCCATACCCCGCGAAGAGTCGGCGGGAACGGCGTAGATTCCCCAGTGTATGAACATTCCGAAGCGGGCTTCTCGCCACCACTTTGTGCGCTTTTCAAACTGGGGCTTTGTCTCGGTGTAGGATACGGTTGACTTTTGGCTACCTCCGGACGAATATTGGGCGGCTAGCGGAGAGGTTAGCCCCAGCGTCGCTAATCCCAGTAGCGCGGTGAAGAGAGTGGTCTGTTTCGTGGTAAATTTCGCTTTCATTGCGGAGGGTCTCCTTTGTCTCATTTATGTGTAGGTTAGGCGATGTCAAGAACGGGGTCGCCTAAGACCTCCCATTTCGGCGTTATGCCTAAGCCCGGTTGCGTACTTGAAGCCATGCGCCCGTTCACACGTTGGGGTGCGCCTTCGGCTACGCTGACGGTGACGTAACTATTGAAGTCGGTGCAGGTGAAGAGAAACTCTGTGGGGGCGCTATGCGCGAGGTGCGCGATTGCCGCCGTCGTTATATCGCCGCCCCAACTATCCTCTAGCGTCATAGCGAACCCCATCGAGACGCAGAGGTCTCTTGCCTGCCGCGTTTTGGTGAGTCCCCCTAGTTTGCTGATTTTCAGGTTCACTACGTCCATCGCCAAATCCGCCTTAGCGCGTAGCAACATATCGAGCGAATCGATATTCTCATCTAACACAAAGGGATGATTGCAGTGACGGCGGACGGAGAGGCACTCTTCATAAGTCAGGCAGGGCTGTTCGATATACACATCCACATCGCGGACGGCGCGAACCACGCGCATCGCTTCGTGGAGCAGCCACCCCGTATTCGCGTCCGCCACTAGGCGGTCTCCCTGTTGGAGTTGCGCCGCCACCGCGTGTATGCGCTCAATGTCCACATCGGGGTCTCCGCCCACTTTGAGTTGAAAGCGGCGATAGCCCTCTGCGCGATAGCCCGCCACCTTACCCGCCATCGTCTCCGGCGACTCTTGAGAGATAGCGCGGTAGAGGGTGACATCGTCGCCGTAGCGTCCGCCCATGAGTATGCTGACAGGCTGTCCCGTCACCTGGTGTCCTTTAAGTGCCGCGTCCATGCGCTGGTTCAGTTTGCCGAGTTCACAGGGATTCTCGCCGATAAGGTGCGGAGCCAGTTCGCGTAGCCCCGTGCGAACGCCCTCCGCGTAGGCGGGCAGGTAGAAGGGCCCCAGCGGGCAGACCTCGCCATAACCAACGATTCCCGCGTCGGTCTCTACGCCCACAATGGTGCTGTCGAAAACAGTGACTGACTTGCCGCCCGACCATTTGTAACTGCCTTCGTGCAGGGGCAAATCCACCTGATGTGCAAAAATTCGTGTGATTTTCATACGCTTACGCCTTCTAAGAGAGATAGAGTGCATTTCCTCACGTCATGGGTAAATCCCTCCTGTACGCCACACAATCCGCAGAGTGCAAAAAATACGGGCGGTCTCTACCGTATTTTGTAGAGACCGCCCATCGCATCAAACCGCACTTACAAACACCGCCTACTTCACCGTGAGCGTGTTGCCGCTACCGCTATACGCTAGGTAGAAGGCATCTTCCTCGAAGAGAATCGTCATACCATGCTTGCCAACGGAGAGGGTCGTCGGTATCGTGTAGCTCAGCGTCGCTACACCGTTACCATCCGTCGTGACCGTCCCTGCATCCACGCCCTCTATCTGGAAACGTACCGCTTTACCAGACAGAGCGGCACTATCGGTAGTGCGGATGAGAGTAGCGGTCAGCATAACCGTCACGCCCGGCTTTCCGGTGATACTGCGAGCAATGAGCTTCGTCTTCGCTTTACCTATCGACAAGCTTCGCTGCTTCAGGTTCGCAGACGCAAGGTAGTCGCTATCTCCTGTAAACGTAGCAGAAAGCACCACTCTTCCTACGGGAATACTCTCATCTATCTTGTAGGCGAACGTCGCCTTGCCCGTAGAGTCTGTAACGGCGGTTCCCGCCTGATTTCCCGCCAGTTTGAACACAACCGTTCTTCCGACTACTCCCGCTTGGTCGGTGTTGCGCGTGAGGGTCGCTACGAAGTTCACGGTCTGCCCAATACGTCCGGAGACGCTACTTGCAACGAGGGTAGTCGCCCCGGGGTTCACGGTGACAGCACCTGTTCCTGTAGAGACGCTGTGGTTGCTATCGCCGGCATACCTCGTTTTAAGGGCGTGACTGCCTACGGCTCCCTCCTTAAAGGTGTAGGCAATGCTCGCGGTTCCCGTTCCATCTGTGGTCGCCGTTCCTACAGGAACTCCATCCAGTTTGAAAGCAACGGACTGATTGACGAGGGGGGCGTTGTCGCTAGTGCGCGTGAGGGTAGCGGTGAGGTATTTGGTATCACCGGGGCTACCTCCGACTGCTCCTATCGTAGTGAGTACGTCTGCTTTTTTGACAGTGAGGGTAGCGGAGGCACTGGAGGGGTTGTAGAAAGCGTCTCCAGCGAAAGAGGTAGTGAAGGGGTAGGTTCCCACGATGTAGTCTGTGGAGTTTGGCACGAGGAGATAGGCTTTTCCCGTTGCATCGGTGTTAGCGGTTCCTACCGTGTTTCCGTTGAGGGTGAAGGCGATGGGTCTGTTGGGGATGGTCTTGCCGCTGCTCTTGTTTTTGAGAGTGGAGACGAGGGTGAGTTTGCCATAGAGGAGAGTGATGTTCGAGGCGATGGATAGAGTGTCCTGAACTTTGACGTTCCCAATGGCGAGGCTATGAATCCAGCCTGCCGCAATATGAGCCACTCCTATAAGCCCAGATACCTGAACGGGAGTGGTTCTATCATCCGTGGTTCCGTCTCCAAGTTGACCATCTTTGTTATCTCCCCACGCCCAGACGGTTCCATCTGACTTGACGGCAAGTGAGTGCCCCCCATACTGTGCCCCGCCTCCTGCAAGCTGCACTACCCCTACAAGCCCAGGTATCTGAAACGGAGTGGCTTTGCTTAAAGTCGTCCCATCTCCGAGTTGACCAGAATTGTTATTTCCCCACGCCCATGCCGTTCCATCCGACTTCAACGCGAGAGAATGAGTACCACCACCTACAATCTGTACTACTCCCGTAAGAGCTGTGAGTTGTACTGGGACGGTACGTATATTGGCGGAGGTACCGTCACCTACCCCACCGCTACCATTCCATCCCCATGCCCATACGCTTCCATCTGACTTCAAAGCGAAGCAGTGCCAGTTCCCCACGGCAATTTGCGCCACACCTGTGAGCCCCGAAACCTTGACAGGAGTGCTTCTGTCAATAGTGGTTCCGTCTCCCAACTCTCCGTCCGCATTTTCTCCCCACCCCCATACGGTTCCATCTGACTTCAAAGCAAGGCAGTGGATGCTTCCTGCGGCTACCTGTACTACCTCCGTCAACCCCTGCACCTGAAGAGGAGTACTCTTATAGTCCGTGGTTCCATCTCCGAGTTGACCATAATCGTTGCTCCCCCATGTCCATACGGTTCCATCCGATTTTAGCGTAACTGCATGGTAGTAACCAGAGGAGACCTGTACGGCTCCTGTAAGTCCCGGTACCTGCATAGGCGTGTATCTGTCGGTAGTTGTTCCATCTCCGAGCTGCCCTCTGCTGTTGCCTCCCCATGCCCAAACGGTACCATCCAAGTTGAGGGATAGAGAGAAGGTACGCCCTCCTGCTAACTGGGCTACACCAGAGAGACCAGAGACTGGAACAGGGGTATTCTTATTAATAGTGGTGCCGTCTCCGAGTTCACCAAAGCCGTTGTCTCCCCACGCCCAAGGCTTACTACTCTGCGCTAGAGAAGTTGTGCCTGTTCCTACTAAGAGGCTTATCAGCATTAAGCAGAGAAGTAGGCTCCGCAGAATGCGGTAGCCAGAGTGAAGCGAGGTTGTTTTCATCATAGCGTTGTGTCCTTTTGCAAAGCGTAGTGTAGCGCGGTTTTCGCACTGGTTTAGGAGAGTATACCAAGCGGAGTGTTGCCCAAGCGTTATTCGAGCGTTATATTGGGGGTTTTTTACAAAAAAAGGGAGTATTTTTGGTATTTCGGGGGGGGAGGACAGGTGAAACGCGGAAGGCTTCCACACTGACCCGCCCACCCCATCCCAACCCTTACCCCTTCACAAGGGGAAGGGTGAATGCCCAGTACTGCAAGGCTTCCACGTTCCTGAACACCTATCAGCGAACGGGAGTATTGCAAGTCTCCCCTTTGTGAGAGGCTTCACAGGGGTATGTATGAAGGGATAGTGAGATATGGGAGGCTTTTTAACCTCTCTCTTCCCTGCGGGATTCTCTCCCCGAAACGGGGAGATCTGCACGAATAAGCGGGGCGGCGTTGCGATAGGTTTTATCTCTCGTAAGAACGAACTGCAACCCAGGTAAGCCTTACAATCTCGCTCGCCTTTCTCCCGTGTCGAACGGGGGAAAGGTTGGATAGGGGGCGTAAGCAGTAG
>JAPLCR010000194.1 GCA_026392135.1 Armatimonadota bacterium | reverse complement strand
TCGCTACATGGAAACTCAGAGGAGAAGAGACACTCACTGCCTGTCAGAACATGATGCAAAAGGCGCTAAAGAGTTCCTTGCCCCACCCTGCCTAATTTCTACTCCCATAACCCTGAACTCTTACCTAACCAGATTACGCATTATAAAGCCTCGCGTCGGGCTTTTGGGAGATGCTCAGGAATTTATCCATCTATCATTATTTTATAGAAAAAGTAAGCAATATCGGACAATAAATACAACTCTCTCTTAGTAAAATCATTGACATTGTTCCTTGCGTTCTTTTCGTATAATAGAAGAAGGAGAACACTATGCAAACCCTGACGCAACTCACAACTAAGCCACTATCAGAGGTTGAATCCCAACAAACGAAGGCTTCCAGTATCGCGCTACAGCATCTGCTGGGAGAAGATGACCTACCGTTACAGCGGATAACGTTGCGCGTAAGTATTGAGCGACCAGATGACGAAAAGGCGGAACGGTCGCTACCGGGAGCGACCCTTTCCTTGCTCTCCAAGATGCTCAGAGAGTTGGGGCGCGGACAAAACGTCGTGGCGCTCGCAACCGATTGCTGGGCGATCTACTACGTTACAAAGAGCGAGAGGATGCCGAGCGGCATCGCGGACTAGACGAGTTGGTCGCCGGATCCCAGAATCTCGGAATGTACTAATGCAGGACGCCATCCTCGATGCCTGTGTGTTGTACCCTGCGCCTCTGCGCGATCTCTTCATGCGTTTGGCGGTCAAACTGTATCAGCCTAAGTGGACGGAAGCGATCCATGCAGTATGTATTGTTACATCAAACTAGACAAATAGTACAGCGCTAAACTAGACAAGAAATCCGAAAAAGGGTATCGTATTCGTATCTAAACCAACGAGATAAGATGTCTACACCCGCCGAAAAACTCGCCGCCGCCCTAGAGAAAATGCACACCGCCCAAAATGAGGGCATTGTTCGCTCTACAAGTCTGAGCCGGACCTACCTCACGCGCCTTACACAGGCGGGTTTCCTTCAAGAGATTATACGTGGATGGTATTTTGTGAAGAATCCCACCCTATACGCTGGGTCCACCGCATGGTATGGCTACTATTGGGGCTTCCTTCGCCAGTACTTGACCGCACGTTTCGGAGAGGACTACTGCCTTCTTCCAGAATCGTCCTTGCATCTCCTGACGGGGTCAACCGTCGTTCCCAGACAACTCGCCATTATGCGGCGTTCTCCAGGACAGCAAGTTCTCTCGCTTTGCCTTGACACCTCTCTCTTTATTTATCAAGAACGAGGCAATTTCCCTGAGCGCACCGTGCAGATAAACGGAGTCCGCGTTATGGAGTTGAGCGAAGCGTTGCTCCGTGTCCCTGAGAGTTTCTTCCGTAGCAACCCTGAGGATTCTGTCATTGCGCTTCGTATGATACACAACCCAACCTCGCTAATAAGCAGTTTGCTTGAAAACGGACGTAGCGTGGTTGGGGGAAGGCTTGCGGGAGCCTTTCGACACCTTGGAGACGCCTTGACAGCGGACAGAATTGTAAAAACGATGCAGAGCGCTGGCTACGATATCCGCGAAAGCGACCCTTTTAAGACGCCTATTGCAGGCTCCTTATCCGCGGCGCGTCCGCTGTCGCCCTACGTCCCGCGACTTCAAGGAATGTGGGCGAATATGCGCGGGGCGGTCATTGAAACGTTCCCCGCCCCGCCATCGGAAACCCTCGACACAGATGCCTATCTGGCTGAACTAGAGGAGAAGTACGTGCAGGATGCCTATCACTCACTCTCCATCGAGGGGTATCAGGCGACTCCAACTCTCATAGAGAGAGTCCGTAAAGGATTATGGAATCCCGGATCTGACCCGGCTGACCGAGAAACCACAGACGCGCTTGCCGCGCGAGGGTACTGGGAGGCGTTCCGCTTAGTGAAAGAGTGTGTCCGCGACATTCTGAATGTCGCGGACACCGCTCCTTTAGTAAGGCGTGTGCATCATGAATGGCATAGGGCGCTCTTCTCGCCTTCTGTGCAAGCGGGTCTGCTCACGCCTGCAACGTTAGCTGGATATCGTCAGACCCCTGTCTTTATTCGGGGGTCGCGCCACGTGCCGTTGCCCTCCCACGCGCTTCCCGACGCTATGGACACGCTCTTCGACCTCCTCGCCCAAGAAGAGAGTCCGGCGGTGCGCGCCATACTCGGACACTTTGTCTTTGTATTTATCCATCCTTATTCCGATGGAAACGGGCGGATTGGGCGTTTTTTAATGAATGCGATGTTTGCTAGCGGCGGGTATCCGTGGACTATCGTGCATTTAGAAAATCGAATGCGTTACATGGAGGCGCTAGAAGAGGCGTCCGTTCATCACAATATACGACCCTTTGTAGCCTGTATTTTGGACGAAATGAGTGCAGGATAGACTACAAAGGATCTTTTCTTATAGTGAAAGCCCTCGCAAAGCATCCTACGCTACTTGCCTAAAAGATTCAAGAATGCCTGAATTTGCTCATAAGAATCCCGTCGTAACCGCTCAATCTCCTCTTTGTTTTCCCCTCGGTCGGAGACGAATTGGGGACCGATATGCTCTAATGTGGCGAACTTCTCCGCGATTCGAGAGAGACCTTCTTGTATCAACGGGTTCTCCAAATAGGGATGGAAGAGCGCCGCCAACGCCTCAACCCCGCCAGGATAGTTCTTTACACAGTAGTAGATGTCGTAGGCGTCTTTGCGCCCGTCTGCGCCGCCACGATTATGCAGTGCGAATCCCTTCATAACGAGAAAAGACGGGATGGAGGCGACACGCAACGCAACTTCGTCTTTCCCGCCGTCTGGGAAAATTCCTGTAAAGTCCTGCGCCACAGGATCTAGGAAGGCGACATCACAGCCATGTAACGCGCTTGCCATCACATCTTGAATCTCCTGAAGTCGTCCTTCCTCCGCGTCGCCCCCGTTCGATCCCGTCAGAAAATCCACCATAACACGCACCGAACGCCCTTTAATCGGAACTGTCCGGTAATAACGGAACGCCTTCTTCGTATCTTGTTGATACAGAGACTGCATCAATATCTCGCCAATCGTGCTGTAACCGCTCTCGCCGAGCTTTCGCGGGTTTAGGGCGAGGTCTACATCTTTGGTTCCTTCATGGGGAGCGGTCGCTTGAGGCGTGATAAAATAGGGAACCCATCCGCCCACTAATACGATGCCATCCCAATACTCGGACAGTATATGCCCGAGTTCGAGCAGAACGGCGCGCGCCGCTTCGACCTCTTCCCCTGTATAATCTCTACGTCCTTCTACCATGTCGGGCGTATGACCTCCTCTAAAAGATAGGCGGCGGCTTCCTCTCCGCGCCCTTTTTCCTGTTGCATATCCAGATAGACCTGAACGGAGGAAACTGTTTGCACTCCGCCTCTCTCCTCGCTTGCGTAGAAGACGCCTTCGTCGTAAGGCGTGATGAGATGGATATTCGCGCCGCTACTGACGGGCTTCCAGCCCAAATGCGCTACGATGCCGCGAACATCGCCTACGACATATGCGCTCATCTTCTGGTAGCGCACATAAGGAGCGTATCGCGCCGCGCCGGAAAGTCCTGTCAAAGCGCAGGAGGCGCCTTGCTGTCGGCACACCTGTCCCAGGCCGTATTCGTTATCTGAGACCGACTTGAGCGAGTAGAACGCTTGAATCTGGTTCCGCTTCGGGCGCCAGTTCTCAACCCACTCCTGTAGAAGTTCTTCCGGCGCGACCAAGGTAAACCCGCTACCGGAAGTCGCCTTTCGCAACCACTCCCGCTGGTCTAGTAGTTTCTTGACGTTGGAAGCCAATCCCAGACTAACCTTCGCCTCCTTCGCCAGGCGTTGCACCTGCCATTCCGTTCGAGGGCTATTTAATAGCGTTCGGAGAACACGTTCCGCTCTGGGTGCGTAAAGCGTCTGCAAGTCGCGCTTGACTGCGAAAGGATTAAGCTTCCCTGTGCGCTCAATATAAACATGGTCAAACGTCAGTAATACGTTTCCGGCAAAGTCAAGGCACCCTATACGCTCATTCCGGCAGATATCCACCGCCGCAGGAGAGAGATAGGGCGCGACGAAGACCCCATACGCCTCCGGTCGTTGAAGTAGCCACCGATTTATCTGGGCGACTGCTATCCGAACGTTGCGCGGTTGGCCACTAGAGCGTAAGGCGAGCAAGAGGGTTCGCTCGCGCTCCGGTAGGCGTATACGAATCTCCATGTCAGCTTCTGCGGGTTGAGGGTCGGAGGCGGCTGAATCCAAACAGACGAAGGGCACGCCATCCAAACTCTCCGCCAGCGCTTTTCGTCCGTGCGCTATGAGTTCTGTTTCGGTGAATGCTTTCATTAGTTTACCTAGTTTCAACGAATGTTGAAACCTATTATACCACTGAAACTATAGTAGCGACAATCAAAAAATCCTCTTATTACAATACCTTCGCCAAAAAATTGGGGTTCCGTGTGAAAAATTAGGGCTTATGGAGTACCGTTAAAGTGACAAAACTACAACGGAGGAACTCCTCAGCCCATGCCCGATATTCTACCCCTTTTACTGAGTTTGCAGTCTGTTCTGTCTAAAACTCAGTGTCATCAACTCTGTCGTATCGCTCTAGCGGTGTTGGTCATGCCCGGCGACATCACCCAACGGAGCCTCTCCCGCTGGGCGGACAAGGGAGGCAGTTATCGCACGATACATCGTTTCTTCCACAGCGAAATAGATTGGCTTCAGGTCACCTGGCTCTTCTTTTGCAACCACTTGCACAGCGCGCCCGACGCCTATCTGCTTGTCGGGGATGAGACGGTTCTCAAGAAGGCGGGGAAACAGACCTTCGGGATAGACCGCTTCTTCTCGTCCCTGGCGGACAAAACCGTGCCCTCTGTAGCCTTCTTCGGTCTGTCTCTGGTCAACGTTCGCACTCGGAGAGCCTACACTCTCTGCGCCGAGCAGGTAGTCCGCTCCGACGCG
>JAPLCR010000061.1 GCA_026392135.1 Armatimonadota bacterium | reverse complement strand
CAGGGTTGTAGCCTGAGCGGTTCCATGCGTTGAATCCAATCTTCTCTACTATCTCTGGAATAATGCGAGCAATCTCTGCGGGGTCAAGCTCCAGTACATAGGGAACAGTCTCTTCGTTACTCTCTTCGTCTTCAGAGAGGCTAGCCTCGTCTTCCAACCGTTCTTGTTGGGCGAGCGAGAGGATAGGCTCTGCCGCTACGATACGGCTGATCTCTTCCAGTCGAGTTGCATCCAGCTTTTGAAGAGCAACAGCTACTTTTGCCAGCATCTCTTCAGGGGTCTCGCTATCTGAGAAGGCGAGCCCCAATCGGAGTTCGGTGTTGACGTAGCTTTGCAGGACGCGCCGCCGCATATAGTGGGCAAGCAACTGCATCTGTTCACGGATTTCAATGTCGGTCATCGACTCGAAAGCCGGATTGACGTAGGTGCATTTCAGGTGTTTTCCTACGTAGCCGACGTGGGTTTCGAGTATCTGCCCGATATTCATACGTGAGGGAACGCCGAGCGGGTTCAGAACGATGTCTACCGGCGTACCATCATTGAGGTAGGGCATATCCGCTTCCGGCATGATTTTGGAGATGACACCTTTATTACCGTGCCGTCCCGCCATCTTGTCGCCTTCCATGATTTTACGCTTTTGGGCAACGTAGACACGCACAAGCATATTGACACCCGCGTTTAGTTCATCGGGCGGTAGGCGGAGAAGCTCTCCATCTTCCATGTCTCTCATGTGCGGGTCGGGACGACGGCAGTAGTTGTAGATGCGTCCGTCTCGCGAACCTTGGTACTTGAACCTGCTGAACACTTTGACATCCACAACGCGCCCGCCGTTTCCGTGTGGAACGCGGAGGGAGACATCGCGGGTCTCTTCTGCTTTTTTGCCAAAGATAGCGATGATAAGCCGCTCTTCAGCGGTTAGTTCGCTCTGCCCTTTAGGGGCAACCTCGCCCACAAGAATGTCTTCTGGGCGTACCTCGGCTCCTATTCGGATGATACCGTTCTCATCGAGGTCTTTGAGTTGG
This sequence comes from Armatimonadota bacterium, assembly GCA_026392135.1. Classification (GTDB taxonomy): domain Bacteria; phylum Armatimonadota; class Chthonomonadetes; order Chthonomonadales; family Chthonomonadaceae; genus CAIJLM01. The sequence continues at coordinate 7,035 of JAPLCR010000061.1, read as the reverse complement.
TCTTCTCCTACGTTCGGAATGTCACGAGTGAACTCTTCGGGTCCTAATTTGGTGTCTCTCGCCTCTTTGTCGAACTCCTCAATGTGGATAGAGGTGAAGACATCGTCTTTTACAAGTCGGTCACTGAGCAGAATAGCGTCTTCGTAGTTGTATCCGCCCCAAGGCATAAAGGCGACGAGTACGTTCTGTCCGAGTGCCAACTCGCCCATATCTGTACAAGGTCCGTCAGTAAGAACCTGTCCTTGCCGTACCCGCTGTCCTTGATAGACAATAGGGCGTTGAGTGATACAGGTAGAGTTGTTCGAGCGAAGAAGATTGATCAGGCGATAGCTGTCTATACGCCCGTCTTCTGTGCGTACATCAATCTGGTCTGCTGTTACACGCGAGACAATACCGCTGCGCCGTGAAAGCACAATAGCACCGGAGTCGCGTGCGGCTCTTCGCTCCATGCCTGTTTTGACGAGGGGGGCATCGGGGCGTAGGGTGGGAACCGATTGGCGTTGCATATTCGCGCCCATAAGAGCGCGGGTCGCTTCGTCGTTTTCGATGAAAGGAATCATCGCGGTCGCTATTGAGATAAGTTGGACGGGAGCAATGTCCATCAGTTCGACTTTTTCGGGTCGAATAACGGGATACTCTTCCTCATAACGTACCTGTACCGTTTCGTCTACAAAGTAGTTATCTGCGGTCAGCATGAGGTTGGCGGGTGCGATATGATACTTGTGGTCTTCATCCGCAGTCGTCCAGAACAGCTCCTCTGGATTGTTGTTCACCTTACCATTTTTTACAGTACGGTAGGGCGTTTTCAAGAAGCCATACGAGTCTATACGGGCATAGACCGCCATTGAGCCGATGAGTCCGATGTTAGGACCTTCTGGGGTTTCAATGGGGCAGATGCGTCCATAGTGGCTGTGGTGAACGTCACGAACTTCTAGTTTTGCGCTCTGGCGTGAAAGTCCGCCCGGTCCAAGTGCCGAAAGCCGTCGTTTTGCCGTAAGTTCGGCAAGCGGATTCGTCTGATCCATGAACTGTGAGAGTTGACTGGAGCCAAAGAAGCTTTTGATACTAGCGGATATCGGCTTTACACTCAAAATGAGTTGTGGGACGATATTCTCGGTGTCCATTGAAGCCATGCGCCCTTTAGCGACTTTCTCCATACGGAGAAAGCCCATACGTAGTTGCGATTGAAGTAGCTCGCCTACGCTTCGGATACGCTTGTTCTCAAGGTGGTCAATGTCGTCGGTACTTCCCTCGCCTGCGTTCAGGTTAATGATGTAGTGGACAATGGCAACCAGGTCTTCTTTGGTGATAGCGCGTGCTGTTTCGGGCAGTTGCCATTTGAGTTTCTTGTTGACTTTATAACGTCCGACACGTGCCATATCGTATCTGCGGGCATCGTAGAAGATGCTTTGGATAAGGTTTCGGGCAGATTCGAGCGTTGCCGGGTCACCGGGACGTATCTTTTTGTAGATGTCCAGTAGAGCGGAGTTTGGGTCTGACGCGATCGTGTCTTGTTGTAGTGTCGCCTCAATATAAGGGTTGACATCAAAAATTTCGAGTGAAGGCAACTTGAGCTTTGCCACAGCGTTAGCGTGGGTCTTGTCGTTGATAAGCTCGTAGGATTTGATGATTACCTTACCATTGGCATCTACAATGTCTTCGACGGGGCGCTTGTGAAACAACATCTCCGAAGTCGGGTTTTCCAGCACGGTACGTTCGCTAAAGAGGTCGATAACATCTTGAGCGGAGGATGTGTTGGACTTGAATTGAGCGATGGTATCGCCGCCGACTTTTTCTGAGAGAGCGGTTAGTTTTTCAAACGTGACGAGTTCGTCCTCCTCAGCAACGATTTCACCGGTTTTTGGGTCGGCAAGAGGTGCTGCGAAGCGCATTCCCAAGAAGTAGTCTTTTTTGGCTTCTGCGCGAACGACTATACCATTGTCGTTCTTAATTTCGACGTTCTCGTATATCCAAAACTGCTCTGATGCGACATTTAGCGGCATTTCCAGAGGGATGAGACCCTTATCAGGAAAAGCATCAAGTGCTCGCAGGAGCGTGGTTACTGGGAATTTTTTTGTTTGTCCAATACGCACTTCAATCTGATGATGTGCGTTGGTTTCGATGTCAACCCATGCTCCCTCTTGCGGGATAATGGTGGCAAAGTAGAGTACACGCCCTGAATAGTCCAGAGTATCTTTAAAGTAGACACCTGGCGAACGCGCCAATTGGCTGACAACAACTCGCTCCGCGCCGTTAATGATGAAAGTACCTTTGTCTGTCATCAACGGCAGATCACCTAAGTAGACTTCGCTCTCAATTTCCTCTTTGTTGGCTTGCTTCAACAGAACCTTCGCTTTGATAGGTGCTTCGAAGGTCGTGTCCCTGTCACGGCACTCTTCAATAGAGTACTTGGGTTCACCGAGTGTGAAGTCGGTTAGGGATATAGAGGTAGTGTTAGTGAAATCATGAATGGGTGAAAAACTGTCGAAGAGTTCCTGGAGTCCTTCTTCGAGAAACCACTTATAGGAGTTGAGTTGGAGTTCAACGAGGTTGGGTATATCAATGACTTTTCGAGTCTGCTTAGTGCGACCCTGAATTTCCTTCATGGAGGACCCTCCTGTTCCTAGACACACGAAACGCTATTATATCATAAAATGGGGTGCAATGTCAATGTCGCTCTGGTTCCAAAGCGTAAATTTACTGCTGATTTTTATGACTAAGTGCTACTTAGACAAAGAAGGAGAGGGGGAAGTTGCAGAGGAGTTTTGTATTGGTCTCTATTATGCCTGTAGAATCGCTAGAATAGGGTAGAATAGTAGAACAAAACTCCCCCTCTTGGCGGGGATATATCTTAATTTTGGAAGAGGTAAACACTATGCCTGCCCCATCGGATGGATTACGAGGCGTTGTCATTGGCGAATCCACCATTTGCGATGTTCAGCCTGAAGGTAAGCTCTACTTTCGCGGCTATCCTATCGAAGTTATTGCAGACCACGCTACCTTTGAAGAGGTGGTCTATCTTTTGTGGTACGGTAAGTTCCCAAATGTAGCGGAGTATGCGGCATTTAAGCAGCAGATTGCGGAGAACGCGGCGTTACCAGAGGGTGTTTTCCCTATCCTGAAGAGTATCCCTGCAACGGCGAACTCAATGGATGCGCTACGTACTGTCGTCTCGGCATTGGGAATGTTCGACCCCGACCAAGGGGACAACTCTCCTGCTGCAAACCTGCGTAAAGCACTGCGGCTACAAGCCCGAGTTGTGACGGCGGTTGCCGCGATAGAGCGTCATCAGCAGGGATTAGAACCGATACCGCCCTGCTCAAACTTGGGGCTTGCCGAGAACTTCCTGACAATGCTTTGGGGTAAAGACCCTGATCCTCTGTATGTCGAGACAATTGATAAAGACCTAATCCTTCACGCCGACCACGAACTCAACGCCTCTACCTTTGCGGCGCGTGTTACAGTGGCTACTCAAGCCGATCTCTATTCGGGGGCGGTTTCGGGAATTGGTGCCCTGTCGGGACCCCGTCACGGTGGCGCGGCAGAGGACACTATGAATATGCTTCTTGAGATAGGGGATCTGGACAAAGTGGACGCTTGGGTGCGCCCCAAACTGACGGGCGAGAAGCGAACTCCTATTCCCGGCTTCGGTCATGCAGTCTACCGCGCTCCCGACCCGCGCTCAAATACTCTGCGGGATGTGAGCCGGCGGCTTGGTGAACTGCACAACGACACGAAATGGTACGATATGACCGTCGCCATTGAGAGTATCGTGGATGAACTGAGCAACACACCAGAGCGGCTAGCCGCTGGTAAACAGGGCATCTACCCCAATGTAGACTGTTTCTCGGCGACCTGTTACTACCAGATGAATCTCTCTGTGCGCTTGTATACCCCTATCTTCGTAATGAGCCGTATGTCGGGATGGTGCGCTCACATGATAGAGCAGTACCTGCCCGGTCAGCGTATTATTCGTCCGCGAGCGGAGTACATCGGCAGCCACGACCTGCCTTGGGTTCCCATCGAACAACGCTAGGTTGTGCGAATAGATCCGAACCGTTTGTACCCTCCCTGCTCTCTGCACTTGCAGAGCGGCAAGGAGGGTTTTTTACTTTGGTTCTGGCGGAGAGTTAGGGAGCCGCGTTCACAATGGCGGCGAAGTCTTGCGCCTTGAGGCTTGCGCCTCCTACAAGTGCCCCATCTATGTTCGGTTTTGCTAGAAGCTCTATCGCGTTATCGGGCTTGACGCTTCCGCCATACTGAATATGAACCGCCTCAGCGACCTCAGAGCCGTACAGTTCGGCTACGGCACTACGCACCACGCCACACACTCTATCCGCCTCATCCGAAGCGCACACTTCGCCTGTACCAATAGCCCAGACAGGCTCATACGCAAAGATGACCTCCACAGCGTCCTCCGCGCTCACTTCGGCGAGACCTGCTTTTGTTTGTGCGGCGACGACACTATCTGTATTTCCTGCCTGACGCTCTTGCAGGGTTTCACCTACACAGAGAATAGGGATGAGGTTGTTGGCGAGAGCAGCACGTAGTTTGAGGTTGACGGTGGTATCGCTATCACCAAAGTAGGCGAGGATAGTAGGAGTGAAATCGGGTTCTGGCACGCCAAAGCGTCCGCGGCACTCAGAGTGCCCTACGATAACATATTCGCATCCCAAATCTAGTAGCATTCCCGCAGAAATCTGCCCCGTATAAGCCCCTTTCGCTTTCCAGAACAGGTCTTGTCCACCGAGAGCGATGTTGGTGTCCGCGATAATGTCGCCTACGGTCTCTAGCGCAGTAGAGGTCGGGCAGACGATAACTTTTGCGCTGGCGTTTGCGATAAGGGGTATCAACTCTCCAAGCAGAGCCTCTGCAGAGGCGCGGGTTCCGTTCATTTTCCAGTTTCCCGCGATAATGGTCTGACGCATAGCGTTCGTAAATCTCCTTTAGTAAATGGGCTTTAGTAATCCACCGCGAACGAAGTCGCCTGTGGAACGGCAGAGATATTGTACCCGCATTCCGTAGGAGAGTAGGTTGTATTGGGTAGGGGTGAACCCTTATGTGTGTCCGAATGAGAGCTAGGTTGGCAGGTTACTAGAGGATGTCCAACCATTTGATGATTCGATAGACCGTGTAGCAAGGCTTTAGCGTGTTCAATGGCGGCGGGTAGGCTTTCGCGTAATCGGGTGAAGATACCCTCCGTGTTCTCTTCGTACTTGTGCTTAAAAACAGGTTCCCAATGCTTATCCATCAAGCTTTTGATAGGCTGACACCCGTTGAAGGGCTTGCTTGTATTGTCAAAATGTGCGAGTAGCCAAATCTCAAAGCAGGGATTTGAGAGGCATAGTTCCATATTGTTCTTTTTTGCAGTGGCGTTTTTTCGGAGGATAGCCCTTGCCTCTTCGATTTTGGGGTGGTTGAGTTGCGACTCCACATCCAGTACGCACCACACTTTTGTATAAGGAATATCCCGTTTGTTCGCCAACTCAATCGCGGTATTCACGATAGAGGGGGCACTGTTTCCGCCCCTCTTTACGTCTATTTCGAAGCGGCTTCGCACTTCCGGTAGCAAACGGATTTCAGAGAAGTAGTTGTACTCGGTTTTTACCCCTTCGCCCACAATGAGAACGGTCTTCCTACGAAGGGGAGTTTTGCGCGGGTTTTGTGAACGCATGGCGAACCTCCTTTATGGCATTCTCGGCTCTTCAAAGGTTCTGCCAAAAAGTGGAACGCCCCCGTACTCTCCTGCAAGGTAGTGCCGTTGAAATATCTCCGTACTGCGTCCTTTTTTGTCATCGTCAAGGTCGTTCAGCGAGTAGAGGGTAGTCGCGCTGCTCGCGTCTTTCTCTGCAAGCCATATCTGGTCGCGGCGTAGCAGGTTGGGATGCATGAGGGTGGAGTCGTGGGTTGTCACTACGAGTTGCGCTCCCGTTTTGTTGATGTCGGGGTGCTGGAACCACGCGATAAGCCTCTGCGCGAGGCGCGGGTGCATATTGCACTCAAACTCGTCTATAAAGACAACCTGCCCTCTATCTAACGCCTCTAAGAGTACGCCCGCCACTGCGAAGAAGCGTTGCGTTCCGTTGGACTCATCGCTTATATCGAACCAGACGGGTTCATTTGTGTCTACAGCGAGGTGTTGTGTTTGTACCTTAAGCGGTGTAAGGTCAGTACCTGAGTCCAACTTCTCAATCATCTTCATTAAATGCATCGTGGGAGTATCTTCCGACAAGACAGGGAGCGGGCTTGGTTGTATCCGAATTTCGACTTCTGTTATCTGTACATCTATATCTTGTAACATCTTCGCTACCCGTTCTTTAACTCCTGCATTAAAACACTTTTTTGCAGTTTGTAGCATTAAGTCAGAAGGACTAATCGCAAAATCAAGGCAACCCATCTCTTGCTGAAACCACGAGTACACAGGCAAAAGCACCTCTATATTTTGCTGAACACCGGAAGAGAGGGCGAGGCAGTTCGGGCGGGTGCGCTCGGAGAGAAGTGCCTTATGCTTCGTGAGGTCGCCGTGACACTCGTAGGAGTAGGTAGCGGTTTCCGCGCTGTACTTTCGCTCTAGCCACTGGACTTCACGAGTGTGCGGCTTTTTCACCCACAGCCACTCGTCAAAAACGCGCTCCGTTGTCGCCGAAAAGCCGTAGCGGTATTGAATCCCATTCAGCAGGAGAACGACTTCAAACGAAGAGGGTTGGTGTGCGGTGTCTGAGCGCAGTTTGAAGGGGATTACTCCCGGAATGGGGTCGCCTAGGTTTAGTTTCGTTGCGGAGTTCGTTACCATCCACTCCATAAACTCCACTGCCTTCACTAGGTTGCTCTTCCCCGAAGCGTTCGCTCCGAAGATGGCGATAGATTTTAAGACACGCGGCTTTTCGCCATAGATGTTCTCGGCGTTGTGGCGGTCACGGCTGGCGATAAAACTAAGATTCTGCTTTTCGTTGAAGGAGCGAAAGTTGGCGACACTGAACTCAAGTAGCATTCTATTTTCTCCATGAGAAGACTTTTTATGCAGATTTTCTGCAC
>JAPLCR010000011.1:3735-4202 GCA_026392135.1 Armatimonadota bacterium | reverse complement strand
AAGATTCCCATAACCCTGAACTCTTACGAAATTTTTTCCCAGAATTTTGAATCCTTCCCTGAATCCGATCCTCACAGTTTTCCGAGTCCATCCGCTACGCACCTCCTTTCAGCTCATCCAACATCTCCTTCAATACCTTCGTCAGAACATCCGTTTTTTCGTAAATTCTCGTTACTCTCCAAAATTCCGTGATGGCACGGCACTCTCCTCTATTTGGAAGGTTGGCGGCAAAAGCGACAGTGTCTTCCGCGTTGATTGCGCCCCCTATCCCAGCCTTTCCCCCATTCGACACGGGAGAAAGGAGCAGGTTAGACGAGACTGTAACCCTAGCCCCGCTCTATCCCGACTTTTTGGAGAGTAACAAAAATTGGAAACAGAGCAAACTGCATCTGTTGCCAATTTTTATTACCTCCGTCTATAGGTTCGGAACGTGAGCATACTCCCCATTGGCGCGGAGTAAACCCCAG
>JAPLCR010000011.1:0-3701 GCA_026392135.1 Armatimonadota bacterium | reverse complement strand
CCCCAGTAGATGGCTATGTCGGTATGCTCTCTCCTTCACACTAATGTTAGACACAAAGAGGAAACCAACAATGAAGCGTTTTAGTATGTGGGTATTGGCTGTTGTTCTCTGCGCTCTCGCGTCCATAGCCATTGCACAGCCTCCCGGTGGCGGTTTTGGCGGCGGTCGTATGTTTGGCGGCGGCGGAATTTCTATGCTCGGCATTCCCGAAGTTCAGAAAGAGCTTAAGTTGACTCCTGAGCAGATTGAACAGGTGAAGACTAAAGGTACTGAAATTCGGACAGCCATTCAGGAGATTTTCCAAGAGGCGGGAGGCTTTCAGGCACTTCGCGATTTAGGCGAAGAGGATAGAGCAAAGCTCTTTGCGAAGGTACAGGACGTTCAGACAAAAGCGGTTGCTTCCGTCCTCAAGCCCGAGCAGCAGAAGCGTTTCCACCAACTCGAACTGCAGCAGGCAGGGGCGCAAGCACTTGGGCGCAAGGACGTTGTGGAAGCGTTGAAAATTACCGATGAGCAGAAAGAGAAGCTCGGAGGCATACAAAAAGAGCAGGGTGAGGCGATGCGCCAAATCTTTCAGTCTGTGGGTAACCCTATGGATATGACCTCAGATGAGCGTGCCGCAATGCAAAAGAAGATGCAGACCCTTCAAAAAACCTTGACGGACAAGTCCTTTGCAATACTGACTGCAGAGCAGTCCAAAAGTTGGAAAGAGATGATTGGCGAGCCGTTCAAGTTCCCTGCACGTGGCTTTGGGGGACGCGGACCTGGTGGCGGCGCACCGCGCCCCGGCAACAATTAATCTCTGAAACACCCGCGATCGAGTTTTGCTGGGAGCCCCATTGAGCAATGGGTTACGAACCTCATGGAACTTAGGCACGGACTAAGTGCCTAACCTTCTAGCAAAACTCGTCGTCTTGTCTGGTTTATGACCGAAACACACACTTTTCAGGTGGAAGATTTTTAATGACACCTCAACTTGCAACTTTAGATAGAATTGTAACTCACAAAGATGGCTTTGAATGGGTTGACCTCGAAGAGGTAAAGCCAGAGCCGTCCGCTATCCAACTCGCGCCCGCAGAGTTTGCACTCAAGTATCAGCTCCTGCCTATGAAGGTAGAGGACGGTACTCTTGTAGTTGCAGTTGGCTCTCCGCAGTCGCTTGGTGCGGTAGATGAGCTAGGGGTGCTACTTCAACAGCCTACCAGGGCGGTTCTGGCGAATGCCTCCCTCGTGCGGGAGAAGATTGAGGAGATATTCCTTGATAAAATTCTGGCAGGGCTAGATCAAAACGACGACTCTACTGCCGCAGGTTTCGAGGACACCACCGACCTCGCCGACCTCCAGAAGATGGCAGGAGAGACCGCTGTTGTTCAGATGGTCAACCTTATCTTCGCGCAGGCGGTTCGCGATAGTGCTAGTGACATCCATATTGAGCCTTACGAGAAGCAGGTGAAGGTGCGTTACCGCGTTGATGGTATGCTCCATGACGCACTAGATCCACCGAAGCGGATGCACGCCGCCATCGTTTCACGTATCAAGATTTTGGGCGAACTTAACATCGCCGAACGACGCTTACCGCAAGATGGGCGCATAAAAATCGTTATTGCGGGGCGCCCTATTGATGTTCGCGTCAGTATTGTGCCTACCGTGTTTGGAGAGCGCGTTGTTATGCGTATCCTCGATAAGGGGACGGCAATGCTCGGTCTGGAAGAGTTGGGGATGCGCCCCGACACACAGAACCGATACCGTCAGATGATACACACGCCTTACGGGGTCATATTGGCTACGGGTCCCACAGGTTCGGGTAAATCCACCTCACTATACGCCTCACTTCAAGAGATTTGGTCGCCCACCACGAACATTCTAACTATTGAAGACCCTGTTGAGTATCAGGTTGCTGGTATCAGTCAGATACAGGTGAGAGCGCACATTGGGCTAACTTTTGCAAATGGGTTAAGAAGTATCGTGCGCCAAGACCCAGATGTCATTATGGTCGGTGAGATACGTGACCATGAGACTGCCGAAATCGCTATTCATGCTGCCCTAACAGGTCACCTAGTGTTTAGCACGCTCCACACCAACGACGCGCCCGGTGCCATTACGCGCCTCCTTGATATGGGGGTGGAACCCTACCTCGTCGCTTCATCGCTCATTGGTGCCATTGCCCAACGCCTTGTACGGCGTGTCTGTACGAACTGCGGTGCGCCGGATGTGCCCAATGAGGCATCTCTCTCAGCACTAGGTATTAGTCAAAACGATTGGACAGGCGACACGCCTTTCCGACGTGGTAAAGGGTGTGATAGGTGCCAGCATACCGGATTTAAAGGACGGCAAGGGCTATACGAACTCTTTGTTGTGGACGACGCTATTCGTCGTATGGCAGTAAACAGGGAAGGCTCGAACGTTCTACGAGACCACGCTATTAAGGCTTATAACATGAGGACTCTGCTCGGCGACGGGCGGCTGTCGGTGCTAGAGGGCAAGACTACCCCCGAAGAGATACTTCGTGTCTGCCAGAGGGAAAGCTTCTAATGGCTGCACGCGCTTTTTCTTATACAGCATTAGATAGCGGCGGAACGCACCGCAACGGTGTGGTAGAGGCAGAGACACAGGAAGCCGCCATCGCACAACTAGCCACAATGGGGCGGTACGTGCTAGAGATAAAAGAGGGCGGTAAGGGGGCTTCCACCTCCTCACAGGTTCAAGGACGACGTACACGCCCCTCAAGGCAGGAACTCGCGCTCTTTACGCGCCGTATGGCTGACCTCGCAATGGCAGGATTACCCCTTGATAGAGTGTTGCAGGTGGTGGGTGACCAGTCAGAAAACCTTACCCTGAAAGACCTATCGAAAGAGGTATTGGAAGATGTGCGTGCCGGCGTACCCGTCAGTCAGGCTCTTGCGAAGCACACAAAGTACTTTAATGAGGTCTTTACTCAGACTCTCCGCGCAGGAGAAGCCAGCGGGCAGTTTGGAGATGTCGCCTCGCGCCTTGCAGAGTTTCAAGAGAAAGAGGTAGCACGGCGCAGTCAGGTCATTAGTGCCCTCGTCTATCCCTGTATACTTGCCTCTACCGCCGTCATGGTGGTTGTGTTTCTCTTGACGTTCGTGGTTCCGCGCCTCTCTGGGATATTCCATGACCTCGGTGATGACCTACCGCTCACAACCAAAATACTACTTGGTTCTACAGATTTCTTGACCAAGAACTGGATGATAGTGATTGGTAGCATTGTAGGGGTAATCGTACTGCTTCGCCTCTGGATTTCAACCCCAGTCGGGGCAGAAGCGAAAGACCGTTTTCTACTGCACGCGCCGATAGTAGGCGGTGTGATACAAAAAGCGACCATTTCGCGCTTTGCACGTGTATTGGGAACCCTCGTCTACGGTGGAGTTCCTATTCTGGAAGCACTCGATATTGCGGGGCTATCGGCTGGAAACCGCGTTTTCCAGAAGAGTGCGATACAGGTTGAGCACGAAGTACGCGAAGGGCGACCTATTGCGGAAGCCATGATGGACGCGGGAGCGTTCCCCCCAGTATTGACGCACATGGTTGCGATTGGCGAAGAGACAGGAGACCTTCCTAAGATGCTCTCCCGCGTCTCTGAGAGTTTAGATTTTGAAGTGGATACTGGTATGCGCCGGCTAGTAGCCATGGTTGAACCCCTCATTGTTCTCGTAATGGGAGTCTTTGTAGGGTTTGTT
>JAPLCR010000274.1 GCA_026392135.1 Armatimonadota bacterium | reverse complement strand
GGGTGGGTGCAGTATCAGGGAACGCCGGACTTTTTCACCAAACTTATGTACGGCTCGGCACTCAACAAGCAGGGATTCCACTCCGTTCGCGATGCCTACTCCTATGCCAAGCTCAATGAGGCGGGGATAAGTAATGTTTTGAATACGGGGTGCGTCACGATGTGGGGTTTCGCCGAGATGGACATGGACACTATACCGGAAACCAAAGGCGAGAACGCCCTGCTTATGCTCACCGACTACAAGAAAGACCACAAACTCGACAGTCAGTTATTGCAGATTCTCAAAGAGCGATACAAAGAGGTCTACGCCTGGCCCCAAGGGACGGAAGACGCGTCCTACCTCAAGGAGTTAGAGTACTCCGGCGTGGTTTTAGAACGCTCTCTGCAAGGCTTAGATACGTTTATTCAGTCTGGAGTTTCGTTCGACTATATCGGTACGCGACTGCATGGGGGAATGCGTTGCTTGCAGAACCAGCGACGCGCCCTTATTATCGAAGTAGATAACCGCGCTACCGAGATAGCCAAAGATACGGGGTTGCCCACCGTCAAGCGCGACGACTTTGCAACGATTAGCGGTTGGATTGAAGGCGCAGTACGTCCCTCAATACACCTACCGCTCGACGCTATAGCGCAGTGGCGCGGGCAGTTTAAGAAGTAGGCGGAGACACTATGCTACGTTTCTGTTTTGTGATGGAGCAGACATTAGGACACGTAACCCATACCCAAAACCTTGCGCGATGGACGGAGCAAGCGTCCGACATCGCCGCAACGTGGATTCACGTCAAGCCCGAAGGAAGTGACATCTGGGAGAAACTACCGGGTATTCGTGGTAACTGGTCTCTCAAGGCGAGCCTCCGCGCTAAAGACGCGCTCAACGCCTATCTGCAAACCGAGACCCCGAACGCGCTCTTCTTCCATACGCAGACGCTTTCTCTGTTCAGTCCGTCGTTCATCAAGCGAATACCCGGTATCGTCTCTCTCGACGCAACGCCTATCAACTACGACACGGTAGGCGAGGCGTATGGGCATAAACCCGGTAGCGGTTGGCTCGAAAAACAGAAGTTTAACTGGTATCGCTCAATCTTTGAGCAAGCGACAGCCCTTACGACATGGTGTCACTGGGCGAAGGAGTCGCTTGTCTCAGACTACGGCGTAACCGCCGACAAAGTGACTGTCATACCGCCCGGCGTAGACATGGCGAACTGGTCTTTTGGGCGGGAGAAAGCGGAGCGTCCGCAGGAGGAGAGCCGTCCGCTACGTCTGCTCATTGTTGGAGGCGACTTTGAGCGTAAGGGCGGACGCTATCTTATAGCGGCGTACCGCACGAAACTACACGAAACCTGCACACTCGACATAGTTACCAAAGAGGCGTGGGTGCAGGAGGAACTGGAAGGCGTAGCCGGCGCGAAGGTGCATTATGGGCTAACCGCGAACAGCGCCCCTCTCAAAGCACTCTACGCCAACGCCGACGTATTTGTCTTTCCCACACTGGCGGACTGCCTGCCTATCGCAGTGATGGAGGCGATGGCGGCGGGGCTTCCTGTCGTAGCGACAGACGTGGGAGCGTTGCGCGAGGAGGTCATTCCGAATCGAAACGGGCTTATCGTACCGCCAAAAGACGCGCCCGCGATAGTCGCCGCAGTCCTAGACCTTGTACAAGATAACAAGAGGCGGCAGAGCATGGCGCAACAGAGCAGACTATTGGCGGAAAAGACCTTCAACGCCGAAACCAACTACAACGCTATCTTAGACCTTATGCGCTCTATCGCAAAATAGGAAGGAGTTTGAATTTGGGCAAGAAGCCGAGAGTATTGATGTTAGTTCCAAGCGTTGCAAAGCAAGGCATCGAGGAGGCGGTTCACGACAACCGTCACCCCGCAATGGACTACTATGCGCTGCAATCACGACTCTCCGCCGATATTGTAGACTACACTGCGCTAGGTCACTCCGACAACCCTGCGGTGGTGCGTCTCGTTCGTAAAGTAGGAAACGACTCTGCGCTAGCCATGTTAGGCTATACCAAGCGGCGCGATTACGACGTTATTTTCTCTAATTC
>JAPLCR010000625.1 GCA_026392135.1 Armatimonadota bacterium | reverse complement strand
GAACTAGCCCTCACCCTGTCCTAACGGACATCCCTCTCCCAATTCTGGGCGAGGGAGCCTGTCTGAAAGGTTTGTAGATCGGACATTCCGCTTTTTGGAACCCAAAACAGGGGAGAAATCCGGTAAACTGGTCGCCTTAGTACCGCTTCGCCCAGTATTGGGAGAAGGGGTTAGGGGTTGAGGGCTACTTACTGCGTAAGGTGAGTGATTAATGCCTCTCCTCTTGTGAAGGGGGAGGTTTTGAGGGAATGGGCAAGATAAAAGCCTCTGCTATGAAAATTTGCGGCAATTTTGCAGGGTGAGGCGTGTATTCGCGGAACTCAACACACGCCTTATCGCGTCAAGAGGTAATATAGAGTCGTCAACTTTTCTCTGTAGTGACAGGGGAGCCGCATGAATCTGCAACACGCCTCCGAAGAACCCAAGAACAGTTACATCTCCCCCATTTCCGAAGAGCAAGAGACGGTGGAGATGTTGGTAGATTTGACTCTGCCAGAACCTCCCGCTCTTGCTTCGCCCCAACGAATACGCCAAGCTCTCCGCAAATTGAGAAAGCGCAACCCCGTGAAGCAGGTTGCGGAGAGCGTTTTGCAAGGCGAAGCCCTCAGCGACGCGCAACTCTCCACGCTCCTGCAACGCCTCCGCAACGCCTCCGCGAACCGCTGGAATGAGCGAATGCTGGCAAGTTGGCTTTTGGGAAACGTTCCTCTCACCGATGAGCGGACACGCGAAGCGATTACCGTTCTGGGTGCTACCGTAGAGAAGAGTTTCAAGCAAGATAGGTTACGCACTTGGGAGAGGTTTGTGTGGCGGTCGAGTTTTTATTTTCTTCTGACTGCGGCTGTGATAATGAGTATAGACTGGGTAATTGGTCACTACATGACGTTTTTGGCAGGGATATGGAGTACATTCGACGGGTTGGCAAGACTCTTACTCGAACCCTATCTGAGTGTATGGGATAAAATCATGACTTCTCTTATGGGTGATGGAACCCGCATCCCCCCTCTCCTTCAACCTGTACTGCTCGTTTTGGTACTCACTCTTGTCCCTGCTCCTATCAGCCTTCCCCTATCCCTCCTGCTAGACAGGCGACGACAAAACAGAGTGCGTAAAGAGGCGACAGCCTCCCTCACGCAACTGGGAAGCGTAGAGGCACTGCCCTATCTGTTAGCGTCTATAGGAGGCGCGAAGGGCGAACTGTATCAAGAGCTGCTAGACGGTATCGCCACCCTCCTACCTCGCCTGACCCCCGAAGACTACGGGCGGTTGCGCTCAGACACGGTTCCCAACCTCTGCTACCTACTCAACAACTTCACGGGAAACTTTCTGCTGACCGTATTAGAGGCTGTGGGGAAGATAGGAGACAGCAGAGCGATAACAACGGTGCAGAGGCTTGCAGAGGGCGACGCTCCCGCGCAGGTTCGTGAAGCCGCCCGTCAGATACTCCCAATACTGATAGCGCGGCGCGAACAAGAGAATCACTCTCAGAACCTGCTACGCGCCTCTAAAGAGCCTGTCGGTGAACGAGAGTTGCTACGCCCTTCGCAGGAGGCATCTGAGGAGCCTGAGACACTTTTGCGTCCATCAGGTCAGCCTCCTCTGTAGCCCCCATTCCTGTTAGCGGGGGCAGGCTAGCATATCTGCTTCCGTAATTGGGGCGAATACGTTTTCTAGGGTAGGGCAATCAGATAGGTTTGCCCCACCCATATAATCTACTTTGATGGAGTACTAGAAGGAGAGAAGATGGCGTTTACAGTTGCCATTGATGGTCCCGCAGGAGCTGGTAAAAGCACCGTTGCACGCAAAGCGGCAATAGCACTAGGGTTTACCTATATTGATACTGGAGCCATGTACCGTACTATCGCCCTTCAGGTATTAGAGCAGGGTATGGATCCCGAAGAGGCGGAAGCGGTCACGCAGGTCGCTCAACAGTCTCAAATTGTTCTCTCCCCACTAGACACGGATGGAAACCAGACCGTCTTTGTGCGGGGGCGCGATGTGACCAAAGAGATTCGCACTCCCGAAGTGTCGCAGATGACCTCGCGTATCTCGGCTACGCCGCAAGTGCGAACCGTTATGGTGGAGCTACAGCGGAGTATTAGCCGAGAAAGCCCATACGGAGTCGTTTTGGAGGGGCGAGACATTGGAACAGTGGTGTTTCCTCATGCTGATGTGAAGGTCTTTTTGACGGCGAGCGCGGAGGAACGCGCACAGCGTCGCTATCATGAGTTGCTGGGTAAAGGGGTAGAGATTCGTTTTGAGACAGTGCTAGCCGAACAGATAGAGCGTGATCAACGCGATTCACAACGCGTCGCCTCTCCGCTCAAAATCGCGGAAGATAGCCACTATTTGATGACAGATGGGCTGAGCATTGAGCAGGTAGTAGAACAGATAATCGCACTGTGTGTTGAGAAGGGATATCGTGCAGAAGGATCTATGTCGTCATGAGCGAAACTCCTCTAAAGACCTCGCCTTTCCCCACACGCCTCGACCACCGAATCGGGAATTTTGTTTTGGGGATACTCTTGCGTGTACTGTTTCGCCTCTACGGGCGTATGCGGGTGATTGGGCTAGAGAATGTTCCTAAAACGGGTAAAATTCTCTTTGCGGCGAACCATGCGAGTTATCTCGACCCGCTAGTGGGCTGGTCGGCGATATGGGGACACCGCGTAATGATAGGAGTCGCCCGCCATGAACTGTGGAAACACCCTCTTGCCGCCTATGTTTTAACGTGTATGGGCTCCATACCCGTTCGTAGGCATAAAGCCGATATGGCGATGTTACGCCAGTGTTTTGAGGTGTTGAACAGAGAGGAGACGGTAGGTATCTTCCCAGAGGGCACTCGTACCTACGATGGTCTGCTCAACCCTGCGGAGCCGGGGATTGGTCTGCTCTACCATAAGAGCCAAGCCCCTATCATACCTATTGCTATTATTGGCACTTATAAAATGCTACCGCGCGGAGCAAAGAAACTGAAGCGTAGCCGCCTCACTGTCGTTATGGGAACGCCGCTCACCTTTTCCAAAGATACCTCAAGGGAAGAGATCGGGACTGTAGTTATGCGCGAAATTGCGCGGTTAATGACGGAGAACGGCAGCCCTACCGCCCCTCCCTCCCCTGAGCGCACGGCACTGTTACCTAAAGGGGATTAACTCCTCAACTCTTATAGGAGGCTATTTGGATGCCGCTTACCGTTGTCGAACACGCACTTGCAACTCACATTCTTACCCAACTGCGGGATGAGATGACCCCTTTTGAGCAGTACCGCGCTCTCACGCACAACCTTACCCAGATTCTGCTTACAGAAGCCACCCGGCATCTGCTTCTTAGCCCTAAAACTATCCGCACCCCTATGGAAGAGATGTCAGGCGCAGAGCTTGCCAAGCCGATTGTCGTAGTACCGATACTACGTGCTGGGTTGGGAATGCTCTCTGCCGTGACGGAGCTATTACCCAATGCTCATGTCGGCTATATCGGTCTTCAGAGAGATGAAGAGACGGCTGTTGCACGCTCTTACTACTGTAAACTACCCGATATGGCAGGGGCTACTGCGATAATCCTCGACCCCATGCTGGCAACTGGTGGCTCTGCCGAGCAAGCTATTATGTACCTTCAGGCAGAAGGGGCAGAGCAGATTATTCTTATCTGTGCGGTTGCCGCACCGGAAGGAGCCGCCTATTTGATAGAGCGTTTCCCGGATACCCACATTGTTGCAGGAGCGATTGACAGGCGGCTAAATGAACAAAAATATATCTTGCCAGGGCTAGGAGATTTTGGAGACAGGCTTTTTGGCACCTGATTCGCACACAGATATGCTATAATTCTATTACTAAAGGCTAGGAGCCGTCTCCTGCCCCTACTGATTTCCGCGTGAACGCATCGCGTTCAACGCATTTAGGAGGAAACGATTGAAGCGCATCTCTCTCCGACACGCGATGCCTCTTCTGCTGGTATCCGCACTGTTCGCACTGTCTGGTTGTACGGGCACTGTCTACAACGATAGAGTCTCCATTCCGGGTCTTTCAGAAGGTATCTACACGCACTATCTTGCACAGGCTCTCCTTTTTGGATTACTCCAAGTCCCTGTCGCCGCTGTCCTGCTGTGGATTTTGTGGCGTGTGATATTCCCGCCGGTCTACCGAGTTCGTGCAAAGGGGTTGAGTATCGAGCTGTGGGTTTCTCAACGCAAATTCCCTTGGGCAAGCCTTTCACAGGCGGTTATTGTACCCGTTGGTACTGACCTCAAAATGGTGTTCGGCTCGGCAAAAATAGTACGCGACTGGGGCGCGAACCGCGCTCAGTACGAAGCAGAAGAGGTTGCGCCTCTCAAGCCCGGCGACGCATTTATCGGATCCGGCGCACGCTATCGCTGGAATCATACCGTTTTAGCGGTTATTTTCGATGAGCAGAAGCGTACCAACCCAGAGCTACTTACCGAGGCTCTTCGCAACGCGATATCTAAACTTTCGGCAGAAGAGGTCACTTCGGCTCTGATACCCGATTTGACCGACAATCTCATTGCTCAAACCAACTGGATTACGGATGAGCAGCGGGAAGAGGCGGCACGAACTTCTGCACGTATGATGCTGGATGCGATAGTGAGCGCAAACTCCGACCTGAAAATAGCGCGTATCTGGGTATTTGACCCGCGTAATCGCGACATTTTCGTTGAGGAGATGGAGAAGTGGCAGGACGAGTATAACGCGAAGACCGCTGTTCAGTCTGCGTAGCCTGTTTTGCTGGTGAAATGTATTGCGATTATGGGCAGGTCTGTTCTCTTATGAACAGACCTGCCCATAATTTATGCCCTATGTGTGTAGCCTAGGGGGATTCTAAGGCGCAGATGTCGAATATCTAAACTCACCTCCTCTTTTCACAGGGGAGTTCATTATCTATACAAGGAGCCGAATATGTCTGTACTGACACCCAAACAGGTTGCATTTTATCAGGAGAATGGCTATATTGTCCTTTCTGGTCTCATCCCCGAAGAGACCTCTTTGAGAGCCAAAGCGATTCTAGACAAGTGGGTAGAGGGCGACCCACGCAACCCAAAAGCAACCTCTGGCGAGCCGATACCGCGCACTTCTGAAGAGGAGGATGCCGTCGTCGCCTGCTACACCGACGCGATTTTGCAAGCCGCCGCCGAACTGGTAGGGGATGACGTTTCTACCTTCCCGCGCCCTCATAAGCCTTATCCGCTGCACTCTTACCCCACGCAAGAGGAGTGGAAGCCTTGGGGAGCGCACATTGACCACGCTATCAAAGAGCATGGGCATAAGACCTTCCCCTATGCGTTCCGCCTCGCCTCCATGCTCTTCTTTAGCGATGTAGAGCCTCATGGGGGCGGCACGCTTGTGTGGCCCGGCTCTCACCTTAAAACCCTCGCTCTTGCTAAAAGTAACCCTGAGTACTATGAGTTGATGTATACACTCAACAATGAGCTGGATAAAGCGAACCTCGGAGAGTATGTTGAGTTGGCACCGAAACGTGGGGATATTCTCTTCTATCACTACCTCTGCGGGCACTCTGGGAGCATGAATGTCCAGAACGTGCCTCGTCTTGCCATGAACGCTAAGTGGTAGTGTGAGAGCCACAGTACACATCATCCGAAAGGCTACCTCTTTCGTGCACCATTCAACCCTCTCCATATCTCCCTCTAACCTAATGGGAGAGGCGAAACCGCTCTGTAGTTCTGTTATCGCCTCTTTGGCATACACGCTCCTTCTGGTGCTGGGGGGAGGGTGTTCACGCACGCCTACAGGCAACCCTTCGCCTAACGGTGTAGCCCTGCCTACCGTATCGGAGGGCGTTCGATTCGTGAATGTAGCCGTTAGTGCCGGGCTGAAGTATCGCTGGCAAGCCCCTACCCGCCGACCTCTTACTATTTTGGACAGCATTGGAAACGGTTGCGCCTTCCTCGATTATAACAACGATGGGAACCTCGATACACTACTTGTAGGCTCCAAGCTCGCTCTCTATCAAGGAGATGGTAAGGGGCATTTTACGGATGTAACGGCACAAACAGGTCTTGTAAACCTGAAAGGGCATTTTCTCGGCTGTGCGATAGGCGATTACGATAACGACGGCTACTCCGACCTCGCCATTAGCGGCTACAAAACGGGACTACTTTTGCACAGTGTGGGCGGTCAGCGTTTCGAGGATGTAACCCGCACTGCAGGCATACAGCCTCAATCGTGGGGAACCTCCTCCGCTTTTGGTGACATTGACGGCGACGGCAAGCTTGACCTCTATATTGGTAACTCCGTCCGTTTCGACTCCTCCTCTCAACAGTACTGCAAAACCAATGGGGTCAATACCAGTTGTCCGCCCGGTATCTACGACGGAGTAGCAGGAAGGTTGTATCATAATCTGGGTGGAGGACACTTCGCTGATGTTACTCGCGAATGGGGCTTACAGGCTTCATTAGGCAAAACGCTGGGAGTCGCCTTTGCGGACTTCGACCGCTCAGGAAAGCAGAGCCTTGCCCTTGCCAATGATGAGGTTCCGGGTGAACTGTACCTCAATAAGGGGAGAGCGTTCACAAATATCGGAGCGGCTTCGGGTATTGCGTACTCTAATGTCGGACAGGCACAAGCGGGTATGGGGCAGGACTGGGGCGACTACGACAACGATGGTAGGCTCGACCTTGCGGTGATGACCTTCACCTCCGAACTCAAGCCTATCTACCGTAATGAAGGTAGCCGTCTTTTTACAGATAATTCGAATCAGTTGGGGCTGTCGAATACAACGATTCCCTACGTCGCTTTCGGCGTGAAGTGGCTTGATGCGGATAACGACGGTTGGCTCGATTTGATGATAACCAACGGGCATACCTCCGACAATATCGCCGATACTGGGCAAGCCTATACCTACCGCGAACCTACGCTTTTCCTGAAAAGTGAGAAGGGGACTCGGTTTAATCGTATCTCTCTTCCTGATTTAGACCGCCCCATCGTCGGGCGTGGACTTGCTATTGGTGATTACGATAACGATGGGCGTATGGATGCGCTCATTGTGGATTCGGAGGGCGAGGCAGTGCTTCTGCACAACGAAACGCAGAAGGCGGGGCACTGGCTGACCTTACGGCTTATTGGAACAGTAGGCAACCGCGATGGCTACGGTGCGGAGGTAGTTGTTGAGACAGCGAATCGAAAAATCGTGCGGCACTGTCATGCAGACGGCTCCTATCTCTCTAGTAGCGATCCACGTGTCCACTTTGGGCTTGGGGGCGATGCAGAGGCGCGAAAAATCACGATACGTTGGACGAACGGCAGAACGCAGACCCTCGATAACATAAAGGCAGACCGTATCTTCACCGTCAAGGAGGGGGATACTTCAAAATGAGGCGCTCACTTCTACTGGTTTCCGCACTTGTGGTTATTGTAGTAGCGTGGGGTACTACGCTTGTGCGTGATAGCAGGTGGCGCAAGTGGATAGCAACCGCTCCTCGAAGTGAGGTAGAGGCTTATGTTACCGCCTACCCCGACCAACCCGACGCACTGCTACGCCTCACAGCTCTTCTTCGTAATGCGGGAGAGTGGGAGGCGGCAGAAGGGCGGGCGCGTCATGCGGTAGAGGTCGCGCCAAACGAGGAGCGGTGTTGGGTAGAGTATTCTCGGACGATAAGGGACGATAAGGAGGTAATCAGAGGGCTAGAAGGCTTTTTGAAAATTCAACCGGAGAGTG
Organism: Armatimonadota bacterium; assembly: GCA_026392135.1. GTDB lineage: Bacteria > Armatimonadota > Chthonomonadetes > Chthonomonadales > Chthonomonadaceae > CAIJLM01. Next base: position 11,219 of record JAPLCR010000625.1, on the reverse strand, counting down.
CCTCCATTCGTGCAGAGGCGGCGCGGCACTATCTGCTTACAGGCGATATGTCTACAGCACAAACGCTTATTGATAAGGCTCTACAGTTGTCGCCCGAATCGCCATCCGCTTACCGTATTCAGGGCGACCTAATGACTGCTCTGCGCCAACTGCCCGATGCAGAGAAGGCGTATCGAAAATCTCTTGCCTTACAAGACGATAACGAGACGCGGCTTGCGCTCTCCCGCACGTTGATTCCTCTTCAACGTTATGAGGAGATTGCAGGGCTTTGCGCCCCTATTGTTAAGGCAGGTTCGTCCCCTGAACTCTCGCAAGAGCAACGCGCTCAGGCACTTATCTATACTGCCGGCGGGAGGCTCTACAGCCCTTTGACCTCGCAGGAGATAGAGATACTGCAAAGCCAGTTACGCGAAGCGGGCACTCTCTCAAACGCACTACGCGCAGAAGAGAGGTTTCTCTCCCCCTATTTTCTTGGTGAGAGTTTTCTGCGTTCAGGTAAGCCCAAAGAGGCGATAGAGCCTCTGGAGCGGAGTGTCAAGCTAAACCCCATGTTTCCCGGTAGCCTTTTCTCCCTTTCGAGAGCGTATCGCCTTGCGGGAGAGACCAAGAAAGCAGAGACTGCTACTGCCCAACATACGCGCATTAGCCGCCTTTTGGGAGAGCTGGAGATGTATAGCAACCGCCTGACGCAGAAGCCAGATGACGCGGAGGCAGTCCTACGTTTGGCGGGAACTTTTGAGGAGTTGGGAAACAGAGGAGAAGCGGTCAGCCTGTATCAGCGGCTTGTATCGCAAGGAAAGTATGTAGATCTCGCTCAGAAGAGGCTCAAGGCGTTGTCGCCATAGGGGAGGGTTAGTCTGTGAAAAGACAGTCGGAGCCGCGTGAAGCCTCTGCCTCACACGGAGGGAAGTGGCTACGTATCCACGAATGTACCTGCCCACAAGCGATACCATCTGGTAGGTTCGTACTATCGGGGCGGTAGCTGCTTTTATAGAGAGGTGATTCGGGGTCGGCACAGTAGGCGGTTCTCCCCAACTCAGGGTCTCGTATCATAAGCATACGCCCCAAAAGCCCACCCTGCATATACCCCGACTGCACCTTCAGGGCTTTGGCGTGACCATCCACAAAACTGTAGTTAAACACTCCTTCCGAATGGCGCAGTGCGGCATTGCGCGTCCCCTTCCATGTCTCTGCGGCAGAGGCTATAGTAAGACCTTGACGGGGGGTGTCGTAGGTGTCCCCCATCGCAAAGGTTGCGGCAGGAGACAGTATTGCAGGAAGGGGTTTTCCCTCCGCAAAGCCATCTCTTGTTGGTTGAGGGGTGGGCGACAGAACCTCTACCTCTCGTTCAAGTAGCCCGCCCCCGCGCCACACGAGGGGACCCCAATTATATCCATAACCAGAGTAGCGAGCAAGCGTAAAGATAGCCCCTTTTCCAAAAGGCTGGCGTTGGTCGCCTCCCTCATTGCGGTCAGGGCAGTAGTAGACCTCAATACTCTTGGTGTAGGGATAGAGGTTCGTCCACCACTCGCGCCCTGCGCCCATACAAGGAGTAACTTCGTCGTAGTCTTGAAGATAGAGGGTGAAGCTCATACCGCACTGTCGAACGTTGTTCATGCAGGAGAGGGCGCGTGCCTTCTCACGGGCTTGTGCGAAAACAGGAAAAAGCAGGGCGGCAAGAACCGCGGTAACGGCGATGACAACGAGCAACTCAATGAGAGTAAAAGCGCGTACACGTTGAGATTTCATGGCTTCCTCCTAGGGGATGGAGGCAAAAGGTTATACGAAGAGTACTTTCCAAACGAACTAGGAGAGAGGATAATCTCCTCTCTCCTGTTTTTGTGAGACACCGTGATGGGGTTAGTCGTCGCCTTTTTTGTTTTTGCGTGCTTGAGTGTCTTTGGGCGTGTCTTTCTTCTCGCCGCCGCTTCGGTTACAGCCAAGCATGAGGCTCTGAACAGAAAGAAGTAACGCCGCGCAAAGTAAGAGGCGCATAGTCTTTTTCATCGGTAAAACTCCTTACAGGAAAACACTCGACGCTGAAGTTGCGAGAACTCCAGCGCCGAGTGAGTGAACTCTTCGTTCGAGATTAGTCGTTGAAGAGGCAGTTATCCGAACCACGATGCGACATCGCGGTACAGGAGGGCAGGTTGCTCTTGTAGAACTGAACTGCACCACCGCAGGGACCGCCGTCTGGATAGCCCATTTCGTCAGGCGACCAGGGGCTTTGGAAGAGAGGGGCATCTGGGTTTGCACAGTAGGCGGTTTTGCCCAGTTCGGGGTCAGCCACCATAATGAGGTTGCCGCTAAACCCGCTCTGTAGGTAGCCTGCTTGCATCTTAACGCCCTTAGCGTGACCATCTACGAAGGCGAAGTTGAAACGACCTGCTGAGTGGCGCAGGGATTGGTTCCCAATACCCGTCCATGTGTCACCGGCAAAGCCGATACCGATGGTCTGGCGGGGGGTGTCGTAGGTATCGCCGAAGGCGAACATACCTGCAGGGAACTGGATAGACGCAAGAGAGACACCGGGGATGTAGCTACTTCTTCCACGCTGTACGTCTGCCTGCTGCGCTCCGAGCAGACCGCCTCCGCGCCAACCAACAGGCCCCCAGTTGTAGCCGTAACCGGAGTAGCGGTTGAGGTGGAGTACGAGGCTGCCGCCTAGAGGTTGCCGAGTATCATCGCCCTCATTACGGTCGGGGCAGTAGAGCATATCGAGGTTTTTGGTGTAAGGATAGAGGTTCGTCCACCACTCACGCCCAAATCCCATACAAGGGGTTATTTCGTCGTAGTCTTGAACGGGCTTGTGCAAATACGGGGAAAAGAATAGCGGCTAGTATCGCGATAATGGCGATAACAACTAGCAACTCGATGAGCGTAAAACCGCCCTTTTGACGAAGTTTCATAACTTCCTCCTGTGTCGTGCTTTCAAGTTTTGATACGAGGCGTAAGGACAACGCTGTACTCCCTCCTCTTGGAGGACTTCCTGTTCTGATGACTTTTTCAGGGGAGGTACGGCTTCGTCTCCCTTATCTCTAAAACAGGGATACTACGTCTCTTTAGCCTCTTCGTAGACGTAGTACACAAGCATAACCTTTTACTCTCTTGGTCAGTATGGCAGAAATTGCCAATACTTTCAATCCTAACTACCAGTAATTGGGGGGGTAGAGAGGCTGTGCATTGCGCTCTTAGTGCCCTCAAAACCAAAAGTAGTATACCGTCTCTTCATTAAGACGGTGTGAAGAGTTGTAAAGGTTTCATTAAGGACTCTTTTCATAGGGTGAGTAGTTACCCACAGAAGTTAAAAGAATCCTCCTTCAGGTTGAATATTGGGTTATTTTTTGTTTCTCTCCAAAATTCCGTGATGGCAAGGGGCTCTCCTCTGTTTGGAAGGTTGGCGGCAAAAGCGACAGTGCCTTTCGCGCTGATTCCGCCCCCTATCCCTGCCTTTCCCCCGTTCGACACCTCACTGGGGTATGTATGAGCGAGTTTGAGATAGGGAAGGCTTATCTGTACCCGTCCCTCATCCTGTCCTTAGGACATCCTTCTTCCGATTCGGGAGAAAAACTTGACCTATAGGCTTGGTTGCATGGCGATTCGATTTTTTGAACACAGTAACCGTACATACCCCAGTGAGCCGTTCAACACGGGAGAAAAGGAGCAGGTTAGACGAGACTGTAACCCTAGCCCTGCTCAATCCCGACTTTTGGGAGAGAAACTATTTTAAGGAGGTCGATTTGAATACTATTTGGGGGAGACTTTAGACATCTCTTACCGTTTCAGTAGGAGGTTGGGGAGGGTTTTGAAGGGATGGGGGCAACACGATTTGGATACTGGCTTTAGGGTTTGGTAGGGTTGGTACGCCCTGCACCTTTAGTTGGTAGTTCGCCTGTAATACCACGCCCCTCTGTAACAATATAACACTTGTTGGGAGCGATATGTGTCAAGGTCTCCCGCTTTCCGCTACTCCAGACCAGTTCGACGCGGTCAATACTCTCCGCTCTCCCTAGTCCGAAGTAGACTCTTCTATCGCTGGCAGAGAGGTAGCTAGAGCCTCCGCGCACGGTAGCCGTCTGGCGCAGTCCTCCTGCCTCTAGCGTAAATTTGGTATGGATTCCATCCCGATTGCTTTTCGTGCCTACCGTCTTAAACGATACCCAGTGATGAGGGCTTTTATCGGTGTTATGGAAGAGCTGAGCGTTATCATTCTGGTTTTGGGCAAGAGCATCTAATCTCCCGTCATTGTCGTAGTCGCCTACCGCAAGACCGCGCCCCAGTAGGAGAGCGGAGAGTGCGCCTTTTAGTGCAGGGTCTACTATCTCCTCAAAAGTGCCATCGCCTCGATTATGGAAAAGCTGTTTTGGCTCTTTGTAGGTGATACCACCCGGCATATTCTCAATGCGATAGTTGACGTGACCATTAGAAACCACAAGGTCTGCCCACCCATCGGCATCGTAGTCTAGGAAAGAGGTTCCAAACGACAGGTAGCTCTTTGTTGCGAGGAGGGCTTTGCCTGCCTGCCGGCTCTTATCGGTGAACAGACCTCCTTGTGTAAGCGTAAAGAGCGCGTTTACCTTGTTTGAGAAGTCCGATACAAAGAGACTCTCGTATCCAGTATGATTGTAGTCCGCCACCCCTATTCCCATTCCCGCCATAACTACGCCATCTGCATTGTAGGCACACCCCGCAAGGGCGGCGACCTCCTCAAACTTGCCGTTGCCGAGGTTATGCCACAGCATATTAGGTGACATATCGTTGGCGACAAAGATGTCTTGCTTGCCGTCTCCGTCGTAGTCTATAAATGCAACCGCAAGCCCCCGCCCTTCGGATTTCGAGATTCCTGCCTCATCGCTAGCGTCGGTAAAATGGTCTCCGTCGTTGCGGTAGAGGCGGTGTGTATCGGGCTTGTATATCTCTGGTGAGCAGTAGTCCGAGTTTCCTTTCGCATCGGCGCAAAGCTTGTCGTTACTCCAGTTCCAAGTACTATAGTAACAGACATAGAGGTCGAGTTTGCCATCGTTGTTGTAGTCGCCGAAAGCGGCACTCGTCGCGAAGCCTGCGCTATGGACTTTTGACAAGCCCATCTGTTGCGTCACGTCACGAAACTTGCCTGTGCCGTTTTCGTTATGAAAGAGGTGATTGGCTCCGTAGGCGGTAATAAATAGGTCGGTGTAGCCGTCGTTATCGTAGTCACCGCTAGCGACTCCGTGTGCGTACCCGAGGTCTTTGTCCAGCCCTGAGCTTTGTGTAACCTCCTGAAAGGTTCCATCGCCTCTATTATGATAGAGGGCACTGTGGGGTCGGTTCTTCACTTTGTCGGGCGATTCGGAGGAGCCAGACTGTAGGAGGAGAGCATCGAGGTAGCCGTCATTATCAAAATCGAAGAGGGCGCAGCCTGCTGGTGTACTCTCTATAAAATAGAATTTGTTGTTGAAGCCGTTGTCGAGTTTGAAGCGAACGTTCGCCTTTTCTGCAACCTCTTCAAAGAGCGCGGTATTAGCCCCTGCTTGCGTGTTGGGGAGGGCATTGGGCGGTGTAGGCGGCGGAGCGTTCTTCGAGCCGGGGCATCCGCTAAGAAGAGGTAGGGCGAAGCAGAGCAGAAGAAGGGCAGTAAATCTAGTTCGATTTTGTGGGCGCATGGCTACTCGATGAGGGCGTTTCGGCTTGACACCTTTTTAGTCGGGTTTTCGCCTCAGCATGGTTTGGATTGTGGCTTAGAATCGCCTGAAGGTGTGTTTCGGCGGCGCGATAGTTCGTGTCGTCCATCAGCAAGCGTGCAGTTTGCAGGTGCAGGTCGTCACTCTGTTTTATCTGTTCTGGTGAATCGCCCGTCTCAAAGCCTAGGCGCATCTGAAGCGAACGCACTTCGCGCTTATTTTTATCTTTACGTGTAAAAAGTGCGGTGGCTTGTTGCCCTTCCGCCTTCTTCCCTACCTGCATCAGGGCACGTCCAAGATAGAACCAGACCTCTGGCTCCAGTGTTTTGCGCTCTATAGCAAGGTGGAAGAAGGGAATGGCGCGGGCAGATTGGTTCTGTCGAAAATAGAGAACGCCTTGTGCGAGAGGAGTGGCAGGGTTGGCAGGGTCTTTCTCGGCACACTCTGCAAGGAGCTTTTCGGCTTCGGCAAAGGCGGCAGGGCTTGTCGCCTGCTCTGCAAGGCTACGCCCTAGTAAGGCTTTGGATTTAAGGTCGTCTGGCTGAATAGCAATAATACGTCGATAGAGGGCTTCTGCCTCTTGAATCTCGTTAAAAAAGACATGAGAGGAGGCGAGAAGCGACAAAATGCGGGTGTCTTGCGGCGCACGTTTTTCGAGTTTGAGCAGAATGTCTCGCGCCTCTTCGCGATAGGGTTCGCTGGTTCTTACAGAGAGTTCGAGAAGTACGACACTCAGAAGAAAAGAGGCTTCAATGTCTTGGGGGTCTATCGCGGCGGCTTTTCGGAGGTAGGTTTCCGCTTCTCGAAAGCGGCTATACTTACCGCACATCTTGCCTAGCACGTAGTACGGCTCCACGCGTGTCGGCTCCAGTTCGATAGCACGCTTGAGTTGCCCCTCTGCCTCTGAAGGCAGGTTGGCGCGTTCTAGGGCAACTCCTAGCGCATATCGGCTCTTTGCCACGTTTGCGTTTAGCTGTACAGAGCGCACCAGTGCATTGACTGCCGGGCGGTCTTCCCGCGCCTCCCCTAATCGGATTCCTAACCAGTAGAAAACGAGGGGATCGCGGTCGTGTTCAGGGCTTTGCGAAATGCTTCTTAGTTTTTCGAGCGAACTGGTTTCGAGGGATCGGTCAAAATTTGCATCTGATTGCCGTGCCAGAAACAGGGCAACGCTTAATGCCAACACACCGCACCCTGCAAAGATACCCAGCCATAGAAGGACTTTTTTGAGAGGGGAGGTACTCATATCAGGCACTCCTTGCAAAGAGTGTTCGGAGTATACTGGGAGCGATGCATCGCATTTCCCAAACCCTAGTTGCCCCCCTGCGCCTTTTTCTTTTGAACATCTTTCGCCATCTTCGCCATCTCTTCTGCCGCCGCTTTGGGCATAGGCATATCTTTCAGGTTGATGTACTGCCTGTCAAAGCCTCCCGATTTCTGCATCATAAAATAGAACATCGTCCCAAGAGCGACGACAATGAATCCTATTGCGACGGGAGTGGGTATCTGTTTACTTTTCATTATAAAGTCGTCTGACTCCTTACACACTACAGAGTTTGGCGGCAAGTTACTTCTTGCTAAAGCCTCCCATCATCTTCTGCATTTCGCCTGCTGCCGCTTTGGGCATGGGCATATCTTTCAGGTTTTTGCTACTGTCGCCGGCAGCTTTTGTAAATAGAACGTAGCCTATAGCAACGACAACAACAACGACAATGGTTATGCCTACTGCGGGGTTCAATTCCTTTTTCATGTAGTAACTCCTACCCAAAAATCAGTAGAAAGCGTTTGGCAGAAGTAGGAGTAGCTTCGCGTTGCCGCGAATATCCTCCTACTCCTGCCTCGCTTCCTAACTAGAATGAACGCATACGAACCCTAGTTAATGTCAGGGTCGGCTAGCTTATCGTCCTGAACCGTCCACTCATGCGCGTAGGTCTGACCGTGCTTGCGGGCTTTGGAGTGCCCATCGGTGAAGACCATGTTGTTCATATTCATGAAAAACCCGACCTTTTCGGGCGTGCCGCTCCAGTCCTTGCCAACACAGCTCCAGTCGCTGCGACCTCGCCCCATGGCGTAGTCGAGGTGTCCGTCTGACCACATATCAGGGCAGTGTCCGTCAATGATGTAGATGGTGTCGGAAGGGTCTGCGAGTGCGGCTAGCGTGGTCTCACCGCCTCCGTTGGTGAATGCACTTGTGATGCCTTTATGGGCACTTGGGCTAAAGTCGTTGTCTTTCCAAGGAGTGCGTGCAGCGTTCCAGACACCAACGCTATTGACTGCATAGGAGAAACGAGTAGACTTCCCGCTGGGTGTTTTGTTCACCATTTTGGGATAGCAGTACCAGTCGGGAGCGGGGTCATCCTGATTGAACGCAAGTTGAGGAGACAGGAATATCTGCTCGTTTTTGGTGTAGGGCTGAATCATTGCGTCTAAGTAGACAACGGGACCGGGTGTACAGGCAGGGCTATTGTCTAGTACCCATGCGCCAATCATATGCTCATCGTAGTCTTGAGCATACATGAGAGTACCTAGACCTATCTGCTTGAGGTTGGAAAGGTCGCTTGTTTGTCTTGCTTTCGAGCGTGCTTGTGCGAAGACAGGGAAGAGTATCGCCGCTAGAATGGCGATAATTGCAATAACTACAAGTAGTTCAATGAGAGTAAAGGCTCTTTTTTTCACGATGCGGACTCCTTATACGGATAAGAGAGTAGATGATACCTTTCATCTACGAAGTGAGAAATGAGCTTTTTGTGGCTTCCCTTTACCGATTTTTGGCGGCTATTGGAATCTCCTGCAAGCTCTCTCCCTGTTGTGGTAGGAGCATCCCGCTGATTTGGAGCAACCTAGTTTCACTGCTTGAAAAACAGGCAGTTCCCGTCAGCGTGTCACCTTCTTGTTAAGACCGCATTAAATTTCTCTTATCTAACTTAGGATTCCTTCTTCTTTTGTACAGACACGAAAAATTTTGAAATTTCACTATGCTTTTTGATAGACGAGGACACTTGTGTATGGGAGTTGAAAAAATGGTGATGCAGACGAGGTTCCTTCAACAGTTGAGTGATGAGGATTTGGCGATACGCGCTATGCGCGGCAACCTTCAGGCTTATACCGTACTGATGGTGCGCTACCGTGGTGCAGTGCTGTTGATTGCAGAGGAGGTGTTGGGGTCACGTGCTAGTGCAGAGGATGTCGCGCAAGAGGTATCCCTTGTCGTCTTTCAGTCGCTTCCCCGATTACGGGAGCCACAGCGTTTTGCGAGCTGGCTTTACGCCATTACGCGCTTTCGCGCTCGGAGGGCGTTCCACCAAATCAAACGCTACACTCCTCTGGATATTGACTCTCTGCGAGAGCTGACGGATAGCGAAGAGAGCCAGCCGGAAAAGAGCCTCCTCAAGGCAGAGCGTGACAGTGAAGTTTGGGGCGCAGTGGCGGAATTAAAGTCGGAGTGGTACGCCGTCGAGCAGGATACCTGCCGCCGCGACCCCTTCGACTGCTGCATCCGCTCTAGTTACCAGTTTTTGCGAGAGCGGGGACTATTAAGAAATCCATCTGCTACCCGAAATGGAGAAGAGGGAAGCAGATGGATTTACTCTTTCCAGACGATATGTCCGTTGATATTGTGCTGTTCAAACACTTCTAAAATTTCGCGGCAGAAGTTTTCCAAATCCACATCGCCGTCTTTCTTCGCTAAAGCGTGGAGGCGAATGAACATCCGCTTGCCTGTCTCCGTCTGCTGGTGGTTTTTCTTGAAGAAGTTGTGCTTCGCGCAGAGAGTCTGCCCGTTTTCTGTGATAGCCTTGCCACCCTTATCCTTGGGCTTGATATGGTCAGCATGAATTTCAACTCCACTATTCTGCCCTAATCCGCAAACGACGCAACGGTAGTTATCTCGTGCGAATATCTCGGCTTTCTGTTCAGGGGAAAAGTCTTCGAGTTCTCTCTGAAGGATAAGGTCTTCATCGTAAAGGTAGACTCCTTTTCGCGCCTTAACCAGTAGTCCTTTTTGATGGAGAGAGCGTATCCCCCGCCAAGGGTCTCGCGGCGGCGTTTCGTGCCCTTCTTGTAACCACTGCTCTGTAATCCAATCCACTACGGGCCCATGTTCAACCTCCTGCTTGGGGTGATTTTGGAAGTACTCAAGAATAAGTTGGTTCACAGTTCGCCTCACTACTCTCCTCCTCTAGCATTGGCATTATGGTCTGAAAAATCTCCGGCGTGTTGAGAATACGTTGATGCGCCAACTGAAAGTAGGTTTTATCAACTTCAATCCCTATCGCGTTCCGCTTTTGGCGAGAGGCGGCGATAAGAGTTGTTCCGCTTCCTGCAAAGGGGTCTAATATCGTATCGCCAACGTAACTAAACAGTTTCACGCAACGCATGGGAAGTTCGACGGGGAAGGGGGCGGGATGCCCAATCCGCTTCTTGCTCTCGCCATTAAAAGTCCATAGCCCGTTTGTCCAGTCCATAAACTCTTGCCTGGTAATGTCAGACTCTTTGGAACCGCTGGTCTTCTTCCAGTCCTTTTTATATAAAATCAGAATCAGTTCGACAGGAGCGATAACAAACGGCGCGGAGGCACTCAACCACGACCCCCATGCCGTGCGCCGTGAGATATTGCCCTCGTTCCAAATAACGGTAGAGTGGTACTTAAATCCTATCTGTTTGGCAAGGTAAGTTATATCCGCGCCAACGCTCTGTTGTCCGCCTTTGTTCTTATCAAGGGGGACATTCAAGCAAAATCGCCCGTCCTCTTTGAGCCAACTATAGCACCGTGTCATCCACTTCAACGAGAACTCTAGATACTCGGAGTAGTTGAGGTCATCCTGATTGGAATTATATTGAATATCTACGTTGTAGGGGGGCGAAGTAACTATAAGGTCAACACTACCTTCTACAAGTTCTGTTGTAGTGAGAACATTGTCGCAAATGAGAGTAGCGTTATGGCTTCCGAACGGAATGGTTTTCTTATCAATCATGGCGTTTCATTCTATGCGAGAAAGGTAGATTTTTGTTTGGTAAATGGAGTATAGCAGAGATATTTGGCGATGTCAACTCACAGGCTTCTCAAGTAAGAGTTTAGGGTTATGGGAGTAAAAATCGCGAAACACGCGAAACAAATGCACCAATCCCCAAACTTGGAACCCTTCGCACAGGCTTCTAATCTCATACCACAAAGAATCCTCTCCTTTGCGAAGGAGAGGTTGGGTTGAGGTTATATGAAGAGCCGCAACCCTTCTAAGTAACTCTTGGATTTCAACGCGCATTTGTCTACTGCTTCGTGGCGTTTCTCAGGCGACTGCCTCAAAAGGAGTTACCTTGTAGAGTGAACTCGCTTCGCGGGTAGCAGTGCTGAACTCTTATATATTGACGTTTAGACAAACGCAATAGATATTTATAGCGATTAGTTGTTACTAATCGATGGTTTAAGCCTCTCCTATCGCTATCCGAAAAGCAAAAAATTGGCTAATTTTTCATCTTTTCCGCCTCAAACTGCTATTTTACGCCTTTCAGTGACCTATTTGAAGGTCTTGGAGCAAAATAAACGAGAGCAACAAGTGTATT
>JAPLCR010000024.1:1967-5654 GCA_026392135.1 Armatimonadota bacterium | reverse complement strand
GCCTCCTTCATTTATCGCCTCTATTGGGGGAAATTAGGGTGCTTCAACTTCTCTTCTATCTGCCCCCAGTGGTACTGGTCATGTGAGAGGAGAGCGTCGAACTGCGCCCCCAAGCGCAACTTCACCAGTCGGCTCGCAGGAGAGGTGATAATCTCGGTCATAAGGTCGTAGCCTTCGCAACTCGCGAGGTAGTTGGCAATCGCTTCGTGCTGTGCGCGAAATATGGAGAGGGCGTTCGCGCCGTTTACATCCTTTAGGCTGGGCTTGTACATGGGCGGTACGGGAACCTTGAATGGGGGATTCGGGCTGACTAGGCGTAGAAAGACGCGCTCAAATCGGTTGTACTGAAGGGGCGGGGTTCCCGTTTTGTCGCTTTTGATGAGGTTCCGCGTGGAATTTTCGTAAAGGGGAAGGATAGCCCCATTAGAGATGTTGAGATGGTCTAGCGTCGTGGCGAGGCTCCACGTATTTTTGTTTGGTGACCATGCCCACTGCGCGGGAGTCAATTCGTCAAGCACTTGTGTTTTTACCGCCAGCGTATTCAATACCTGTTGTAGTCGTTTTAGGAAGTCGGCTTGTGATTCCAAAGGTGTAACTCCTGATAGGTTATTGCACTCTCTTCCACTATTTTACCCCGCACATATCGGGTAAGATAGAAAACAAAACCAGATTTCTTGAGGAGTTTTATGAACGACGAAAAGTATACGACGGGGAGTGCAAACATTGGAACCATTCACAGCGACCTCGGTAAGAACGTGATGGCGCACCTGAAAGAGATAGCACCCGACCTTGCCCGCTACATCACCGAGTTTTTCTACGGCGAAATCTGTACGCGCCCCGGTCTCGACATGAAGTCTCGTGAAATCGCGACTCTCGCCTCTCTGATAACACTGGGCACCGCACCGCTCCAATTTCGCGCTCACATCTATGCTGCGCTGAACTGCGGCTGTACCCGTGAGGAGATAATGGAGGTCGTCTTGCAGATGAGCGTCTACGCGGGCGTTCCCGCGGCGATGAATGCTATGTTTATCGTCGGTGAGGTGTTTCAGGACTTAGATAATCAGGGGGAGGGAGATCCTTAAAACATGGACAGCCCGCCAACCACAGTACAGGAGGAGGTTGATGTCTCTCTGTTGCTATGCCGCTTGAAACAAGCACGGCATAGCAGAGTGTTGGCGCAGGGCTTTCTGTTAATACAACTTCCGTTCAACCTTATCGCGTTGCTTATTTGGGGGCTTGCCGGTGCTCCTTTTTGGACAGGTATCGCCCTGACAGCACTGTTTGGTAACATCATTATCCTCAAAGCGTGCATTAAGCAAGAGTTGGAGGTTCTGGTTCAACTCAGTGCTTATCTCGATGCGCGTTCTATTCCTGCGCTCCTCGATACTTTAATGAGTGCCCTCTTCCCTGAAGAGATCTATAGCCCTGTAGTTACTGCCCTAGATGCTGTGCTACCGTTTGCCACGTCCGCCAATAGAGGAGCCATAAAAGCGAGGCACTTCGATTTTCTACATTCGCTTTTTTCGCACTACCATGACCGTAGGCTCAACGACTCTACAGACGAGTATCGCCGCTTTGAAATGGAGTTGCCGGCAGAACTCTGCCGCTCATTGCGAGTTGGGGCACTCCACACACTGACTGAGGTAGGAGGGCAGGAATCGGTTCGCGTACTCAAGCAGTTTGTTCGAGAGCAGGAGGGGTCACGTAAACAAAAGAGCCTGCAACAACTCGCTGTGGAGGTACTGCATGAGCTGGAAACACGCTTGGAGCATGAGAATGAGGCGAAAACTCTGCTTCGTGCTTCCGACTTACCCAACGATTCCCTACTGCGTCCAAGTTATGCACAGTCGAGTGAACCTCCTGAGACCCTGCTTCGTGTTGCTGCCACCTCGCGTGAAGAAGAGGAGAGCTACTAGTGCCCAAGTCATCCCAAAATAGCCTGATTGAGGACGAAATGCCTGCACTGATTGAGGGGCTGAAATGCATACGTGGGAAGCGGCAACAGGCGCACCATTTCGTCTGGTTTTTGCTGGTTTGCACGGTATTGACGCTGTTTATCTCCATTGGACAAGCGTCCTTAGTGCCTATTGGCATCACCCTCTTCGCACTGCTCATCAACGCCCTAGTCCTTCAACTCTACTCTAACGAAGAGATGTTTACGCTGAGGCGCATCGGTGAGTATCATGACGTGCGGTCAATCCCTGTGTTAATGGACACCTTCTTTGAGAACGAATTCCCGGATAGAATGTACATTCCCGTACTGAGTGCATTGAACAAAATACTGCCGCAAGTAACCTCTTCCGATAATGAGGCGTTCACGCCCAACCATCGTGAACTGCTTCACTCTCTCTTTTTGCGTTACCATGACCAAAAACTGAACACCAGCCTCATCGCAAAGAATCACGCCTACTATCGCCTACAGATAGAGATTTCGGATAAGCTCTGTTATTCGTTACGACTAGGGGCACTTCATGCACTGGTACAGGTTGGTAATGAGGAGACTGCACGGGCATTGAAACGCTTTCTTCAACAGAGATACCGCTCAGATACACAGGTGAGGCTACAGCAACGCGCTCTCACGTCGCTCTTTGAACTGGAGAAGCGATTAGAGAGGGAAAAGGATGCGAAAACCCTGCTGCGTGCCTCCTCCTATACGGAGGATCTTCTATTACGTTCAAGTTATACACAACCTGCGGAGCCACCGAAAACCCTCCTTCGCCCTGCCCAAGTTCGCCCGGAGAGCGAGGATTAGAGGGTATACTGTGTATAACGACAATATCCTTTTTCTGATGATGGAGCATTATGAACCACGAAAATTCACAAGCCCTTTTCAACAAAGCCGTTGAGGTTATTCCCGGAGGGGTGAACTCCCCCGTCCGCGCCTTCCGCGCTGTTGGGGGCGACCCCATTTTTATGGAGCGCGGCGAGGGGGCGTATCTTATTGATGTAGACGGAAATCGCTATCTCGACTGCATCGGCTCGTGGGGTCCCCTGCTTATGGGGCACGCGCATCCGCGCATTGTCGCCGCAATCACTGCCCAACTGTCAAAAGGCACGACCTATGGCGCACCTACCGCCTTAGAAGTGCAGCTCGCCGAAGAGATATGCTCTGCCGTCGCTTCTATTGAGATGGTTAGACTCGTCTCATCGGGGACAGAAGCCACCATGAGTGCGATCCGCGTAGCACGAGGCTATACGGGGCGGAGCAAAATTGTCAAATTCGAGGGGAACTATCACGGTCATGCCGACTTTCTTCTTGCAAAGGCGGGGTCTGGTCTCGCGACACTAGGGCTTCCAGAGTGTGCAGGAGTGCCGCAAGCTGTGACCGCTGACACTATCACCCTTCCATACAACAGTATTAGTGCGGTGAGGGAGTTGTTTGAATCGTGCGGCGCAGAGATTGCCTGCGTTATCCTTGAGCCGGTAGTGGGTAATATGGGGTGTGTTGCCCCTGTAGAGGGGTTTCTCGAAGCCCTACGCGAAGTGACGGAAGCGTCGGGTTCCGTGCTGATTTTTGATGAGGTCATGACAGGTTTTCGCATCGCCTACGGGGGAGCGCAAGCAAAATACGGCGTAACTCCCGATATGACAACACTTGGCAAAATTGTGGGCGGGGGGCTACCGCTAGGAGCTTATGGCGGCAAGCGCGAGATAATGAAGACCGTTGCACCTGTGGGGGCAGTTTAT
>JAPLCR010000024.1:0-1933 GCA_026392135.1 Armatimonadota bacterium | reverse complement strand
AGGCGGGAACCCTCTCAGGAAATCCCATCGCTGTTACCGCAGGGCTTGCAATGCTCTCCCTGCTGAAAGAGGGTGGTACAGCCCTCTACGAGCGGCTAGAGCAGGTGGGAAAGACCATCGCGGAATCTCTTCGCGAATCTGCGCGAAACAAAAACGTTCCTGTTATCGTAAATCAAGTAGGCTCTATGCTCACTGTCTTCTTTACAGAAGCCCATGCGGTAGCAGACTACACCTCTGCAAAGACCTCAGATACAGTGCAGTTCGCGAAGTGGTTTCGTGCCCTGCTAGAGCAAGGCATCTACTTCCCGCCTTCGCAGTTCGAGGCGGCTTTTCTATCGGCTATCCTCACCGATAGCGACATTGAACTCTTGACGAACTCCGCAAGGAGTGCTTTTCAGTCGCTTGCATCACACTAGGAGTACGTACTATGATTGGCAAAAGACGCTATGGTCGTCCCGGCACATCCGACGTTATCAAGATGATTGTGGTCAACCTGATCATTGCGTCGGTCACGCTACTCGTTGTATTTAAGATATTCGGAATGGGCATTGCAATTGGGCAGCTACCGATAGGTGAAGATAAGAACGCACGCGAAATTATGTGGACGCTCTATAGCTTTATTTTGCCGGGCGCGGGGATAGGTTTTGCCCTTCTCTGGTTCTGGCTGATTTTGACGGGGCGTACAGTCAAAGGGCTAAACTGGGGAGCCGCGTATGTTTACGGCGGAGCGGGGGCTCCTCCTCGGCGATCCATTTATAGCGGTGCTTCTAGCACTGTTGAGCCTAATTATGGTGCCTTCGATTGCGCTCTCCATGGTGACTTTCGGGCTTATCATGGGCGGAATCAACGCAAAGATGGCGCATAGGTGGATAGGCGAGCATCGTTCGGCGGGTGCTGAATAACGTGTGGATTTAGGAGATATGTTATGAATTACGGAACACCATACTCTAATCAAGGGCTTTTTGTAGCACAAGCGAGTCCACTGGCGCGTATCGCTTTCATTCGGCAAGTCTATTCGCTTCTGTGCGGGTCGCTGTTTGTCACCGTGCTTTCGGGGTTTATCTGTACGCAAGAGAGCGTACTGCCTATTATAAGCGGATTAACGCCCCTGCTGTGGATTGGTGAGATTGCCTGCATTATCATTCTCAGCTTCTCGCGGCGGGTGACGGGCTTGAATCTGCTTATATTCGCGCTCTTTGCAGCACTTACAGGCGCAGGGCTGGGACCGCTTTTACTTGCGCTTAGCATAAAGTCTCCAGGACTACCAATGGCGGCAGCTACACTCACATTGGGTGTGTTCAGTGGGCTGTCGCTCTATGCACTCACCTCGCGCAAAGATTTCAGTTACCTCGGCGGTATGCTTTTCGCAGGGTTAATAGGGCTGATTATCGTTGGGCTCCTGCTGATGTTTTTCAACGTGCCGTTTCTGTCTAGTCTCTATAGTCTGGCAGGTGTATTGATTTTTAGTGGCTTTGTTCTCTACGACACCTCGCAGATAATGCACCGCCTTCAGCCCAATCAAGCGATAATTGGAGCAATCGAACTCTATCTCGACTTCTTGAATCTGTTTCTGTTCATTCTGAGGCTGTTTTCGAATAGAGACGACTGACGCTTTCGGTGCGTGTTTTGAAAAATCGTTTTAATCCATACCCCTCTTCTTTTGACTAAGCAAAAGAAGAGGGGTATTTGCTTCAGTACCCAACACCCCATAAACAAGCCTGCACAACGCAAGAGTTCAGCGTTATGGGAATCTTGACATAACCTCACCCAACCTCTCCTTCGCAAAGGAAAGGAGACTTAGTACCGCTCCAAGCAATAAAGGGTTGGGATTAAGCGGCTTTGGCAAGGAGGTTTTGCCCACATTTGTCTAGCACCTTCTCAAAGGACTGCTCCGTCCAAGCGAAACCATGAGCACGCTCATTCCACTCCGCAA
>JAPLCR010000583.1 GCA_026392135.1 Armatimonadota bacterium | reverse complement strand
TGTTGTGTTTTTTTGCGCTTTTTCGCGTATTTCGCGGTTAGTTCCCGATAGAGTGAACTCTTAGGGACTTACTCTGGAATAAGTCTTCCAGTTGAAAACCAGAAGCCCTCACCCCCGTCTCCTCTCCCAATTCTGGGCGAGGAGTGACTAGGGCGGAAGACGACTCCGTTGGGCGATAGTCTCCCTTTCCCTAGAGGTTTTGGAAGATTTTAACTAGAGAGAGTCCCTTACTGATAAAGATGAGGGCTTCGCCGTCACGCCGATTCAGGGTACAATGTTTAGGCAAGCGGGGCGAGTTCACCCCGCAGAAAACACTCTTTTAGGACAAAAACGCTCATGCGAGACCGCTACGAAAACTTTATAGATGGTAACTGGGTAGCCCCCGCCAAAGGGGAGTACCTTCCCAACATCAACCCCGCGAACCAGCACGACATTATTGCTCAGTTCCCCAACTCTTCGGCAGAGGACGCGCAAGCCGCTGTAGATGCCGCGGCGAAGGCACTTCCCGCTTGGTCGGCTCTCTCCTCCCATGTACGCGGGGAGTATCTTCGCAAAGCGGCGGATGCACTGGAGGCGAGGCTTGGCGAGATAGCCGCCGACCTCATGCGCGAAGAGGGCAAGTCGCTTCCTGAAGCGAAGGGCGAGACCATGCGCGGTATCACGCTTTTACGCTACTTTGCGGGGCAGTGTATGCTCCCGGACGGGGAGACGATACCCTCTGCAAACGCCAGCACGCTTCTCTATAGTAGGCGCGTTCCCCTCGGAGTATGCACGCTCATCACCCCTTGGAACTTTCCTGTCGCAATTCCGATATGGAAAGCTGCGCCCGCGCTTGCATTTGGCAACACCGTTATTCTCAAGCCCTCCGAACTCTCTCCGCTCACCGCCATTCATATCGCCGAGTGCTTTGAGGCGGCGGGGCTACCTGCGGGAGTCTTCAACGTTCTGTGCGGCGAGGGCGCGAGGGTAGGTGAGACCCTTATTACCGCCCCCGAAGTCACCGGAATTTCGTTTACAGGCTCCGTTCGCACTGGAAAGCATATCGCAGGGCTAGCCGTCGCGCATGGCAAAAAGTATCAACTAGAGATGGGCGGTAAAAACGCGGCGATTGTTCTTCCCGACTGCAATCTGGAGCAGACCGTCGCTCTTACACTTCAGGGTGCTTTCAAGTCGGCGGGGGAAAAATGCACTGCGACCTCCCGCGTTATTGTGCATAAGGACATCTACGACACCTTCGTCACTGCCCTTGTGCAGAAGACCCTCACTCTAAAAGTAGGCGCAGGAGATGTAGCAGATGCCTACATGGGTCCCGTAATCTCCGCGCAAGCGCGTGACCGTGTGTTGCGCTATATCGAACTCGCGCAGAACGAAGGAGCGACGCTTCTCTGCGGAGGCGATGCGCCTGCAGATGGCGACCTTGTGAACGGCTTCTACGTGAACCCTACCCTCTTTGGTAACGTGACCCCCGAAATGCGAATCGCGCAAGAGGAGGTTTTTGGTCCCGTTCTCGCCATCCTTCGCGCCGACGACCTGAACGACGCTTTAACCATTCTCAATGGTGTAGAGTTCGGTCTCTCCGCGTCGATATTTACCCGTAGCCTCGACAACGCCCTCGTTTTTGCAGACAAAGCAAACGCTGGACTGGTGAGAGTAAACGGGGAGACGGCAGGAGTGGAGCCACAAGCCCCCTTCGGCGGGATGAAAGGCTCTAGCAGTTACAGCAGAGAGCAAGGGCTTATCGCAAAGGACTTCTTCACTCAGGTGAAAACGATTTCGATAGACCGCGCAGGTTAAGGAGTTTACGACATGGCACTTTGCAGATATATGACCTACCTCCCCAACGTGGGGAGGCAAAAACGGTGGGGATGGGTGCGGCTAGGGCAGGTATACCCCTTAGAAGAGCAGGCTGTCGCGGCGATTATGGTATCGCCATCCGCAGAAGGGTTGAGCGTTTTAGAGGCGCAAGCGGGCGCGGAACCCGCCTTCTCTTTCACGGATTTGGATGTGGATCCGGGGCACTACGGACACCCATCATTCGTCTCGCCCCTCCTAAGTAACCAGGAGGTCTGGGCGGCGGGCGTTACCTACGAATCGAGCAAATTTGCGCGTATGTCGGAGTCTTCGGATGGAGGCGACTTCTACGCGAAAGTCTACGTAGCAGACCGCCCCGAACTCTTTATGAAGGGAACGCCTTCGCGCACGGTGGGGCAACGCGACATCGTGGGCATTCGCCCCGACTCGCACTGGAACGTGCCGGAGCCGGAGTTGAGTGTACTCGTCGCGGGAACGGGGCAGATACTCGGCTACACCGTCGGGAACGATATGTCCTCCCGCGATATTGAGGGCGCGAACCCGCTCTACCTGCCTCAAGCAAAGGTCTATCGCAACTCATGCGCCTTGGGTCCCGTCGTGATTCCCGCAGAGAGGCTCGACCCGCACACACTCGCCATTCAACTGGTGATTGAGCGTGGCGGCGAGACGCTTTTTCGGGGGGAGACTAGCACCGCACGTATGCGCCGCAATGTGAAAGAGTTGGTTGATTGGCTTTTTCGCTCGAACGACTTTCCGAACGGGGTCTACCTGCTGACAGGGACGGGCATCATCCCGCCGGACGAGTTCAGCCTGCAAGCAGACGACACCGTGCATATCACCATTGAGGGAATAGGCACGCTCACGAATCTTGTCAAGATGGTTTAGTCAGCTATGCTCTACCGCTCCTTAATTCGCCCGCTCCTCTTTCAGCAAGACCCAGAACAAGCCCACGAGGGGATTATCCGCCTTCTAGAGACCCTCACCGCTACACAGAGCGAACTCTTGCGCCTCGTCCCTGTACAGACGCACCCCGCACTGCAAACAACGGTGGCGGGAATCACATTTCCGAATCCAGTAGGGCTGGCGGCGGGCTTCGATAAGAACGGCAAAGCCATCCCGTTCTGGCACACTTGCGGCTGCGGTTTTGTGGAGGTGGGCACTATCACCGCACAACCTCAAGGGGGAAACCCTAAGCCCCGTGTTTTTCGCTATCCAGAGCAGGCGGCAGTTGTCAACCGGCTAGGCTTCAATAGTGAGGGTTCGGAGGTCGTTGCCGAGCGTATCAAGCGGTTGCGTCAAAGCGGTATCCCTCTGCCCCTGCCTCTCGCTATTAATATCGGCAAAACCAAAATCGTTGAGGAAGAGGCGGCAGTACTAGAGGACTATCGCGCAGGCTTTCGCCGCCTTGCGCCCCTTGCCGACCTAGTGGTGATAAACGTCTCTTCACCCAACACCCCCGGACTACGACAGTGGCAGGAGAAGGCGAAGCTTTCCGCGCTACTCACCCTGTTATCAGAGGAGGCGAAGGGGTTATCGGAGGCAGTGCGTGGAACGAGCGTGCCCCTCTTTCTCAAAATCTCACCCGACATGAGCGAAGCCGATAGGGACGATGTTGTGGAGGTTGCCCTTGAGAATGGTCTTGCCGGGCTTATCGCCACCAACACCACGATTGCCCGCGAAGGAGCTACCGAAGAGATGGAGCTACCCGGCGGGCTTAGCGGCAAACCGCTCTGCGAAAAGTCGTTGGAGGTGTTACGCTATCTCTATCGGCAACTACAAGGGCGGCTACCAATTATTGGGGTAGGGGGTATCTCTAGTGCGGAGGAGGCTTACGCACGTATCAAGGCAGGGGCATCGCTCGTACAGGTCTATACCGGAATGATTTACGAGGGTCCTTTTCTACCGCGCAAAATCAATCAAGGGCTTCTGCGCCTTATGGAGCGAGACGGCATAAAATCTATTGCAGACGCGGTTGGAGTAGAGAGCAGGTAGTTACCCTTGCCTATAACTCCACCACAGACAAGTTAGCCCCCATGAGTCAGTTAAGAAGAGTACCAGACCATTACAGTCAACATCGAGGTGGCACTCTGCTCCCAAATAGGCTAAAGTGAACAGGGCTTCCCCTGTAGCTGTTGTGCGACCTGCCTGATGGTTTGTGTGACCTCTTGAAGAGTATTGGCAAATGCCATAGAAGTATACGCCTTTGCGGGAGTTAAAAAGGCATCTGAAGGCAGACGGCTGTTACATACATGATGCAGACCCACTATGTAGCCAATAACTATAAGCCCCATAAAAAGAACCGACATTGCCGAAACTCCATTTCTAAACACACACGCTGTAAATTCCCTCTATCTCAGGATACAGTGTAACTACTTCGACAATGTCACATTAGGCAAATTTATGATTTGCCCGTTATCGGGTAGACTTTCAGAATGACACAAAACCTACCCTATCTCAAATCGCGCCCCATTGGGGTCTGGATTTAGCGCAAATCCATGAACTCAGTGAGCGTCTCCATAGCTTTTGGGAACGCTTTAGTCCGTGTTTTCATACCAAAACACGGGACCCAAGTAAATATGCGCTTCCTTATTTGGAGGGATTGCTCCGAATGGAAACCGAACGCCATTTCACTCACATCGGGGAAGTCGGTCAAATCCCTCCCCAAAACATTCAACACTTCATGAGCAACTCCCCTTGGGACAGTCAGGTTGTTCTGTCTCAAGTCCGCCAAGAGATCCGAGAGGTGCCCGTTTTGGCGACTGGAAGCGCCTTAATCTTAGATGAAAGCGCCGACCAAGCCAACAGTCGCCACAAAGCGGGAGCGGGTCGTCAATGGAACGGGCGGCTCGGAAAGGTGGAAATGAGCCAAGTCGGCGTCTTTCTCGCTCTGGCGCACCCTCAATCGAACTTTTGGACTTGGCTGGACGGGAAACTGTACCTTCCTTCGGATTGGTTCACGGAGGCTTACGCCCCCTTACGCAAGCGTTTAGGCGTCCCCTCCGAACTTACTTTCGCCACCAAAATCGAACTCGGGTGGCAGATGATCCAACGCTGTCAGGAGGAACATATCTCTTTTGAGGTAGTCTCCTGTGATGATTTCTATGGCCGCCACGACTGGTTCCGGTCTGCAATGCATCTATCCGCTCTGTTGTACATGGGGGAAATCCCCTCAACTACCCGTGTGAGCGTGCGGGTTCCCTCGAGCAAGAAATCTCTGGGACAAACGGCGGAGCAGATAGGAAAACTTCCCGAAACCGAGTGGAGTTTCTACTGCCTTCGCCCTTCGGAGCGTGGTTTTCTCAACGATAAGTTCGCCTTCGCTCGTGTTTACACATGGCGTGATGAGAAAGCCACCCCGGAATGGCTGGTTATGCGTCAGTTCCCGGACGGTTCGCGCTCTTATGCGTTCTGCAACGCCCCGGAGGAGACCACGGGGGAACGTCTGGCGGAATGGAAATGCGTTCGCGGCTATATCGAACGCGCCAACCAAGACGCCAAGTCGGAACTAGGTTGGGCGGATTTACGCGCTCAGCAGTATCGTTCTTGGGAGCATCATCTGGCATTGACCATTCTGGCAGGCTGGTTTATCGCGAGTACAAAACTAGAGTGGTCGCAAAACTGTCCTCCGAGTTCTGCTTTAGGCTCTCTTTTGGAGGTGGATAGGATACCCCCCCTCTCCATGTCGAACATTCGAGAACTGTTAAGAGCCATTATGCCCTTGCCGCAACTCACTCCAGAGCAAGCGACGGAGCATGTCATACAACATCTATACAGTCGAGCAATGTCAAGAAAGAGCCGCATAAAGAAAAGGGCGCAAAGGCAAACCTAATGTGACATTGTCGAACTACTCAGCCCTCACCCTGCCCTGCGGGCATCCCTCTCCCGATTCGGGAGAAGGACTTGTCTACAAGGTGATTCTG
>JAPLCR010000708.1:569-3021 GCA_026392135.1 Armatimonadota bacterium | reverse complement strand
CCCGAAACGGGAAGGGGTGACTAGAGCGCAAAGTGGTTATCGTTGGATAGAGCCACTCGGTTTAGGTCAAAAGCCTAGCGTTCCACCGCCTCCGTTATTTTCTTAGCGGCAGTTATTCCCCCTTCCCGAAACGGGAAGGGGCTGAGGGGGTTAGGTCGCATTCCAGAGCGTGAGTAGTTACGTAAACTGAGGACTTTGGAACAAGCGAAGCCCATCTCTATATATTAGAGATGGGCTTTGCTGTTCCCTATAGAGGCGTAGAAAAGGGTTGTGGCACCTTCCCCTACTGGCTCAGGGTACGCACAAAATGTGCAAAATCTGTAACCGTCAGGGCGCGGTAGCAGAGCTTTCCATCTACCGCGCAGAGCGACTGTGCTTCTAGCCACTCTTTACGGCTATACTGCGTCAGTAGAATCACGGCATCGGCGCGTCGAATATCCGCCTCAAAATCCTCTAGTGTTGCTGTTGGACGGTGGTTCTCCCAAAGTATCTCTTTTGCCCCCAGAAGCGTAGTAAGATGCTGTTTGATATCCTCCGTTGCAACTCCGCCAATCATCAACACAACCTTTCCTTGTAGTAGCGAACGGACTTTTCCGACCTCTGCCTCCAAGCCTGTTAGCGCGGTGTTTAGGAGGGGGGCAGAGATAAGCGTCTGCGTGTCCATGCGCCGCTCCCACTCACCGCAAACTTCGCGCAATACATCGCGAAAGGCATCGTCTGTCTCCATCAACGCCGTCCACGTAACAAGGGGGTCGCGAAGCCTGCGCTCTTGTGCGGGAACGCGCAGCTCTTTACAGCGTTGAAGCACGATACGAAGCCGCTCTGCATCTCGCTGAGGCTCTTCGCCAAAGCCGCTCGTTGCCAAGAGGTTGCCCAGATGCTCTAGTGTTTTCAGGCGTTGGTCTGCCAATAGAACAGGCTGACGCGCTTTGTCCCACGCCTCATCCAGAGTAGAGGCACGCTCTGACAACTCGTCAATCGGAACCTTAGGGCGTAGGCTGTAGAGGTAGCACTGCGCCTCCTTTGCCCACAAGCGTAGGTCTTCGTAGAGCTGTTGCTGGAACTGGTCACGCGAACTTACCCGATAGAGTAGACGGTTGAAGCGTCCTTGAATAGCGGCAACGGCTTCGGCAAGCGGCTGAACATCCATCAAAGTAAGGTCGCCGCTATGCTCATGCCACCAGATAAACGCCTCAAAAGCCCGAGCCATCTCTTCATACCGCTCTACTAGCTCTCCCCACTGAAACACAGTAGGAGCAACCTCAAGAGTATAGTCCTGCCCTACGGTATAGACAGTGTCACCTGCACTCTTCATCGCATCCCAAAGATCGTTTCGCAGATCTGTAACCTCTGCCACCTCAACATCTCCCGCCTCTTCTTCCAGTTTGCGCTGGCGGCAAATGAGGCTGCGAAGCTGAAGCCCATGCGGAATAGAGAGCTCACCTGCCTCATTACGTAGTGGGTGAGCGTCCAGATAGATACGCAGCTGCTCCCGCTGACGTATTGCGTCTGCTTCAATGTCTACAAGGGGTCTTGTAGAGCGACGCGGCGGACGCAGTTCATTTGTGGTACTGTCGGGGCGGGCTTCTTGAGGTGCGTAAGGGGGATGCACTACGTAGTTATTGACAGGCTCCATGTAAGGCACTTCCCGTATCGGCGGGGGGGTAGGAGTGTAGGGAAGCATATTGGTAACGGCATCCAACGGAATGAGCTTTGGCGGTTGTGCGATGAGTGGAACCGGCACTTCAGAGCGTGGAGCCACCTCTCGCGGCAAACTCTCCTGAAGATTGGTTATCATCTGTTGCGCCATCTGGCGGCACTGCCAAAGCTCATTGTAAAGGGCGGTATCGTTGACAGCCAGTGCCGTTCCCAGTAGGTCGTTTAGGCGGCTTATTACGCCTTCCAAGAACCGTTTGCGCTGACTTGCATTACTCTGCAAGCGCGTCTGTATCTCGTCAGCGTAGGATCTAAACGCCTCTGGAGACTGAAGTGCGGCTACATAAGTGGGTAAAAGGTTAGGAGAGGCGGATGTGAAACCAGTTTCTCGGTAGGGAGCCTCATTAAAATCGGACATGATTACAACCTGTTCCTTTGCATGATTTGGTAGGTGCTTTTAGCGGCAAAAGCCGAATTTCAGGTGATGGAATTGGACTCATTAGAGTCGGGTTTGCCACAGTTTATCCAGTTGTTGAAAGTTCAAACTCTTTACGTGACCATCTGCGTGAAGGGTATGGAAGCGTCTGTTTTGCAGGTCAGGGTTATTTTTGAACCACTGCAAAACCCCAATGGATTCATCGGAGGGACCGCTACCATGCCATATTCCAGAACCATCCATATAGAGATTAACGCGTGCAGGCTCCTCAAAAGAGCTGTCGTGCAAACCACGTACTGCAATCTCGGTACGGTAGAGGTAGCTAGTACCGTACTTGCCAAAGCTCGTTGGCTTGGCGTT
>JAPLCR010000708.1:0-559 GCA_026392135.1 Armatimonadota bacterium | reverse complement strand
GGCGTTTAGAAGCTGCCCTGTAAAGTCTTCAATACCAATGCCCGTATCGGCAGGGCAGTGAAAAAGCTCTTTCGATTTAACGTAGGGTTGCAGTACTTCGTGCAACCACGGCAACTGCGGAATAAGTGCCTTAAACGGAGGAAAGGCATCCCATATCTGCGGCGTATCACGGTCGGCGGGATCTACTGCAATAGGGTATAGCCCGTCGTAATCGCTAGTATACATCCCAAAAGCGATACCTGCCTGACGCAGGTTCGAAAGGCAGGTAGTGCTGTATGCACGTCGTCTTGCTTGCGCGAACACTGGAAAGAGCAGAGCCGCCATGATTGCGATTATCGCAATAACAACGAGTAGCTCAATGAGAGTAAATCCAGCCTGTTTTGGTGTGACCAACGCTCGGCGAAACTCCATGCGGGGGGTAAGTTTCATGGAGGCGAGTCTCCTCATCCGTTATTTAGGGACTGTTATCTGTTTGAATTCGCACTCTTGAGTAGAGATTCCTCTTTTTTGCTCAATAAAAAGTAACTACTCAGGCTTATCTCATGGAGAACAGCAGGAT
>JAPLCR010000462.1 GCA_026392135.1 Armatimonadota bacterium | reverse complement strand
ACACACAAGACGATCAGAATATACTCCATACGAATTCGCGCTAATATGCCCCTCAATAACTCATCCTCTCCACTATAGAGGGCGTGTTCGTCCGCCCTCTAAAACGGCTCCTATTTAGCAAGCCCGCGCAGATACGTCTGATACTTCGTCACTTCGCTAGAGTGTCGGCGTGAGAATAGCATACCGGGTAGCAGTACTCGCTTTTCAACTGCCTCCCCCTTGAGTGCCTTTACGGCAGTCTCTATAGACTGCATTCCAATATCGAAAGGCTTCTGCCCCGTGACTGCCTGTAGGATGTTGTCCTCTGCAAGGAGAAACCCTGCAATCTGGTCACTAATATCGGTGCCAAACACCACAACCTTGCTCGCTTTACCCGCATTCCGCACTGCCGTCACTGCGCCGACAGTACCCCCTTCATTAGCCCCCCAGATAAGGTTGACATCCGGGTGCGCGGTTAAGATACCCTCTACGACCCCAACTGCCTTCTCTGCCATCCAAGCATCTTGCCGCGCCACTATCTCGACACCGGGCAGCTTTTTCACGGCATCCTCAAAGCCCTTGGTTCGTTGCCCTGCAGGCTCTGGTAGAAGGGAGATGTAGCTGATAATCGCGATCTTTGCCTTACCGCCCATCTTATCCTGAATATACTGTGCCGCCTCTACACCTGTCGCCTTCCCCAACGCAATCTGATCGCTTTTGATAACGCTTACCGGAAAATCGCCCTCAATGGCGTTATCAAAAGTCACGATTTTAATGCCCGCGTCGTGCGCCTTCTTCAGCCCTGCGGTCGAGGATTTGGTGTTGTAGGGCGCAATCACGATAGCATCCACCTTTTGCGCTACATAGGTATCGAGCAGAGAAATCTCCTTATCGAGTGCCCCTGCACTATTACCGAGCAGAAGGGCAACACCACTCTTCTCTGCGCCGTCCTTCATTCCAAGCTCGTTAATCTTAAAAAACTGGTCGTTCTGGAAACCGATGCCGGCAATTTTGTACTTGCCCTTGGAGGCAGTGCCATTACCGGAATTCGCTTTTGGGGCAGTATCACTTCCCGGTTTATCCATCGAGCAGCCAGAAGAGAGTAGTCCGGTCGACAGCAATAGCACTAGAGACAGGCTTCGTCGTAGGTTTATGGTAAAAACAGACATATAGGGTTCCTCATTCTTTTTAAGAGTCCGCGAGAGCGGGCAGTGCCTATTTCGCCCACTCCATACGATCTATCGAACGGCGGAGGTCGTGTAGCCAGACCTCTGGCGGGGTTGGGGCGAAGGGTAGAGGCGAGTTGTCCGGCTTCCGTCCGGTTCAATGCACAAGGCAGGTCAGGCAGTTGTCCGTTTGGCGGCATCTGTTGCTGCCAGTAGCTGTTGTTTTCCAGCCAGAACAGCGTGTCCGTCAACTTCTCAACGTCCTCTCGATGCACTATAAGACGGGCAAAATCACGCAAAATGTCCTCCGGCTTCCGGCTTGGGTTCTCAGTGAGTTGACCAAAGGCGAAGGTATTGGAAAGCTGCAAGAGCGGTAGATACAGGTTACCAATAACGGAGTCTACTCCAACTTTTCGGAGTGACTGTAGCAGAGCGGCAATGTAGCGTACCTCAGAGTGAACGATACCCCATGATTTAGGGCGGAAGGCATCGTCATCCATCACGAAATGGGGCCAGGCAAGCATAGGGCGTTTTGCCTTATGCACCTGCCGAACATCTGCCGCAACTGGGAACAAGGGGGTCTTGTCCTGCCCTCCATACTCTGTGAGCGTTAGAGGGCGGTAGTGATGGTGGCTCGGAAGAGCAACCCCCACATTCTTCGGTAAGGTAGGCAGAGCAGTGATTACCTCCCGTGAACCACTGATTTCTCGGTCAAACACCCCTTTCCAACCTCCACTCATCGGGTTTTTGCGCCAAAAAGAGATACACCAAGTGTCGGCATAGAGCGTGGCTTTTGGGTTGAGTGTGGCTAACCTCTCTGCTAAACTACGCACGTATCGCAGAAACTCCGGTACACCGCACTTTCCGCACTCACACCCACCCCAGTCTGCCGCGAACTCCTCAAAAAAGTCTGCCTCCTTATAGGTCTCCATATAAAAGAGCGGGTTCGCCATTGTCTTCTCAAAGTTACCCGGTTCGCGCGGACAAAGCGTAATGGCTCGGTTTTTCAACTGATGCGAAGGCTCTTCTTCGGGCGGCACTGTACTGAGTACTGTGTTGGTGAGCAGATAGCCGAACTTCATGCCTAGCGAATGGACAAAATCTAAGATTTTTAATCGGTCGGCTATCTTTCGCTTTTCCATCTCTGTAGAGGGAATACGATTGAACTCTAGCATTGTAGCGAACTCCACTGCATTCACGCCACAAGCGTGTAACCAGCGTATCTGTCGCTTCCAAGCCTCAAAATCCCAGTGCAACGGCGCGTGTGACTGAGGCTCAAAGGTGAATCCATCATGGAAATAGACTCCGCGCAGATGAAAAGGAGAGCGGGGCTTTGCCTCCACGAGGCTCGTCTCTGTTGTGTCGGCGATAGTCGCGATAGTGGCGGCTCCTCCTGTAAGCGTTGTCAAGAATTGGCGGCGGTTCATAGAGAGTCTCATTTCCTAGAGGGTGGCGTAGTATAACTGCAAGATACGCCAACAGCTCTATCTCGAAATCACCTTTCAGCAAACGTTCACTAAAATCCTGCATACACAGCTCAATGGGGAGAGAAAAACCCCTAAGTGTTTGCCCCTACGCGTAGCGGGTTTTTAGTCAATGCTACGCCTCTTGCACTAGAAGGCGGCACATCTTTCGCACACGCGGAACGAGTGTTGAATACAGAGTTCGCGGTAGGATTTGCGCCTCCCTAGCACGATACCAGGGGGCGTAGTATCCCACACTGGTCATAGGGCGTGCGTTATCTGAATTATTCGCAGTGCCTCCATGCCAGCAACGCACGTCTCGAATAACGGCAGTGCCTGCGGAGGCGCAGAGTAGGCTCTCCTGCATCCAAACAGGCTCGTTTTCCAGCGAGGGAATCGTAGCCCGTGAGCGTTGCGTGCCGGGTATAAACCGTATCGCGCCATTTCTTTGCGTGAAGTCTACCATCGGGAAGTTGACTACGATAAAAGGGGCAGGGAGGTCGTGAATAGTGACAAGCCCCTGCGGGTCGTGAATACTCTCTCCAATATCGGAGTGCAGACGCTGTATTTTGGCTCCGGGCAACGAGTAGTCACCGCCGGCTCCCGTACAGGTGAACTCTTCGCTCTGCCAGATGGCTTCGAGTATCGGTAGGAGCGTGGGTAAACCCACAAGCATTGTCCATTCAGGATGGTGTAGCTGGTCTCCAAAAGAGTGACGCGCATAGCCGCGGTTCATGTTCTCCTGCCCGACAGCGGCAAGCTGCTCTGAGATAATGCGATGTGCGCCCTGCTGTGCAAACGCCAGCTGTTCAGGCGTGAGCGCGTCCTGCACGCAAACAAACCCATCTCTATGAAAGACCTCCGCCGCCGCCTTCGCCTCTGTTGCGGTGAACAACTTCACGTGTAGCCCTGTGGTTGTCATACTCTTCCTACTTTCTGAAAATCAGTTTGCGGCATCCAAATTATCTGTCCTCAGCGTATAGTCTAGCGGAGTCCAGTCCGCTTTAGGCGCGCCCCTTCTCTTTTGATACGGGAGAGCGTCATCAGGCATAACTACAGTGTTTAGCCCTATGCGAATCTGCTCTGAGTGGTTTGGAGAGCCGCTATGCACAGCAAGGTAGTGCATGAAGATAACATCTCCCGCGCTCCCCGTCATAGGAGTAGGTTCGGCGTACTCTAAGGCGGGCGGATGCGTGCTTCCCGGATGCCCCTCTCTCTCCCAATACTCAAAAACCTGCCGATGGCTCCCCGGAAGGATGGTCGTCGCGCCTCCGTAGTCCGCTACATCTGTGAGGTAGGCGAATACAATGAGGTAGTGCTTAACGGGGTAGAGGGTGGTGAGGTGCATACCGTCTATGTGGTAGCCGGACGGCTTTTGGAATTGGCGAGGTCCCGGGGATGGAAAATTGAGTACTGGAATATACCCCTGCACCATCGCAGGAGTCACCCCACGCGATTCTAAAAAGGGGCTATGGCAGAGTCCGCGCACAAAATGTGCCCCTACCAGCTCCTCCGCAATAGCCTCCACTGCATCCGTCCGGCAGGGTACCGTCGCCGCGATCGCGGTGAGGTTGGCGACAACGTTTTTACCCGCCCATGTCGCGGGGTCGTCGGGTTCGACTTCCAGCGCCTCAAGCACCGCATTACGCGTCTGAATCACGAGGTCTTTCGGCAGAAGTTGTCGCGCTATTAAATAGCCGTCGCGTATGAAATACGCTCTCTCTTCTTCGGTTACACTCAATGTTTCGCTCCTCTTAGAGCCTATCTTGTGGGGTAACTACTTCGACAATGTCACATTAGGTCTCTCGTTCGGTATCACGTGTTTTTAGGGCGGAAGCACTCCTAAAGGCGATAGCGGAACTCGCCTATATTC
>JAPLCR010000332.1:3480-13698 GCA_026392135.1 Armatimonadota bacterium | reverse complement strand
TAAAGTCCTAGTAGAGGGCGCGCAGCGTGCGCGTATTACTGAAATCCAGGATACCGATACCCATTTTACGTCGGTGCTGTTGCCGATTGCGCCCGATGTGATCGTGAGCGCAGAAACCGAAGCGCTACGCCGCGCGATCGTGGGTCAGTTTGAGCAGTACGTCAAGCTCAATAAAAAGATGCCACCCGAGATTTTGACTTCACTGGCAGGGATTGATGACGCCGGTCGTCTTGCAGATACGGTTGCCGCACATTTGCCTCTCAAGCTTGAGCAGAAACAAAAAATGCTTGAAGTGATTTCAACAGCAGCGCGCCTTGAGGCTCTGTTGACGCAACTCGAAACAGAGATTGATATCTTACAAGTTGAGAAGCGAATTCGCGGTCGCGTGAAAAAGCAGATGGAAAAAAGTCAGCGTGACTACTATCTGAACGAGCAGGTCAAAGCGATTCAAAAAGAACTCGGTGAGGGCGAAGAAGGTGCTGATATTGAAGAGCTTGAAAAGAAAATTCTTGCTGCCCAACTGCCTAAAGACGCCAAAAAGAAAGTGGATGGCGAGCTCAAAAAACTCAAGCTGATGTCGCCGATGTCGGCCGAAGCCACTGTGGTGCGCAACTACATCGATACCGTGATCAATTTGCCGTGGCGCAAAAAGAGCAAGGTGAATCATTCGATTCCCAACGCTGAAAGCGTTCTTGATGATGATCACTATGGCTTAGATAAAGTCAAAGAACGTATTCTTGAATATCTTGCTGTGCAGCAGCGGGTCGATAAAATCAAGGCACCGATCCTCTGTTTGGTCGGTCCTCCGGGCGTCGGTAAAACTTCGCTGGGTCAGTCGATTGCAAAAGCCACGAATCGAAAATTCATTCGCATGGCCTTAGGTGGCGTGCGTGACGAGGCTGAGATTCGTGGGCATCGTCGCACCTATATTGGTTCAATGCCCGGCAAGATATTACAAAACATGTCTAAGGTTGCAGTTCGCAATCCCTTGTTCTTGTTAGATGAAATTGATAAGTTGGGCATGGATTTTCGGGGAGACCCCTCTTCTGCCCTGTTAGAAGCTCTTGACCCAGAGCAGAACTCCGAGTTTAGCGATCACTTTCTTGAGGTTCCCTTTAATCTCTCTGACGTGATGTTTATCGCTACAGCGAACCTGCTCGAAAACATCCCTCATGCTCTACGAGACAGAATGGAGGTCATCACCTTTACAGGCTATACCGAAGCGGAAAAAGTGGCGATTGGCGAGAAATTTCTGGTATCTAAACAGCGTACAGAGCATGGTCTCAAGCCGACGCAGTTCACCCTGACATCGAACGCGCTAAGTCAACTTATCCGCGAATATACGCGTGAAGCTGGTGTACGTAATCTTGAGCGCGAAATAGCCAGCCTGTGTAGAAAGGTGACTCGCAAAATCGTGGCAAAAACGGCGAGCCGCGTCAAAATTGACACGAAGCATCTTACCGATTACCTTGGGCAACGCCGCTACTTCTATGGCGTGATGGAGACAGAAGACCAGATAGCGACGGCGACAGGACTCGTCTACACGGAGGTTGGAGGTGATATTATCTCCATTGAGGTAAGCCTCCTTAAAGGGCATGAGGGGCGCGTTCAGTTGACGGGTTCGCTTGGTGACGTGATGAAGGAGTCGGCGCAGACGGCTTTCTCGTTCATTCGTTCTCGCGCCGCCGAGTGGGGTATTGATGAGGATTTCTACCGAAAGTTAGACGTTCATATTCATGTGCCTGCCGGAGCCGTTCCAAAGGATGGACCCTCTGCTGGCATTACTATTGCTACCGCTATCGCCTCTGCGCTTACGCGCCGCCCTGTTCGCCGCGACATCGCTATGACGGGGGAGATAACTTTGCGGGGGCGCGTTCTACCCGTTGGAGGGATTAAAGAGAAGCTATTGGCGGCGCACCGTGCTGGAATACGTGAGATTGTCCTTCCCGCAGAGAACGCCAAAGATCTCGAAGACCTGCCGGAAAATGTGCGGAAAGAGATGACGTTTCACCTTGTAGAACACGCAGACAAGGCATTAAAAATCGCGCTGAGAATGTAGCGAAGGGAGCTCCCTATGTTTGTCGCCATAGCAAGTCTACTCATATCGTTAGCAGGAAGCCTACCCGCCATGCAAAACGCCACCGAAGAGCCAAAACCGATACTTAATTCGCAAACCGCCCTGCCGAACACTCGTCTTTTAAACCAGACGGGCGACATCGCCTCCGTGTTGGTAGAGGGGGTAGACGGCTTTCTGCTGAAAGAGATTGAGAAGGCGGAGAAAAGCCGTACGGAGCTATTTCGGCATGAATACGCCAGTAGTGCTACCTATCCCGGCTTTGTTCAAAAGAACAGGGAACGCCTCGCGCTTATGCTCGGTGTAAGAGATGCCCGCATCTCCTTCGACAGCCCTGAACTCGTCGGTACGCTAGAGCACCCTGCGCTCGTTGCAGAGGGCGCGAACTATCGGGTCTACGCGGTTCGCTGGAAGGTTCTCGACGGCTTGAACAGCGAAGGGCTACTGCTTACGCCCAAGCGCGGCAAGCCGAAAGCGCGTATTGTCGCTATTCCTGACACAACCCAAACGCCTGAGCAGATAACGGGGCTGACTACAGGAGTAGTACCCGAAGCTCAGTACGCCCGTCGCCTCGCGGAGAGCGGTTGCGAAGTCCTCGTCCCTGCGCTGATAAGCCGTCGTGAACACCCCAAGTACTCTAAACTCAACTACCGTGAATTTCTCTACCGTAGTGCTTTCGAATTAGGGCGGCAACTCGTGGGGTATGAGGTTCAGAAGATATTGGCAGGTATTGACTGGTTCGCGAAAGCGAAGGACAGCGTAAAAATCGGGGTAATGGGTTGGGGCGATGGCGGTATGTTGGCTCTCTATGCGGGGGCACTAGACACCCGAATCGACTCCACTCTTGTAAGCGGCTACTTTGATAATCACAACCGCTCGTGGAATGAACCGATAGACAGGAACATCTTCGGGAGGTTGGAGCGTTTCGGCGATGCGGAGTTGGCGAGTATGGTATCGCCCCGTGCCCTGACGATTGAGGCGTGTAAATTCCCAGAGCAGACCATTCCCGGCGGACGCGGAGCACCTGCGAAGGTTGTCACGCCTCCCATGTCATCCGTGCAAAACGAAGCCGCGAAGGCATCCGCATTAGTACAGCATTTTACGCAAAAGCCTCCCTTAGAGCTAGTCATTTCAGAGGATGGGCACGGTGCTTTTGGGACACAGGCGGGGCTGGAATCGTTCTTACACAAGTTACACGCAATGCTAGCAGATGGCAGTGCGTCGCCTCGTATGAAAGCACCGCTCGAAAACCCCATTGAGCGCGAGAACCGCCTCATCACAGAGATAGACAGATTTAATCAACATCTACTCTTGATTAGCGCGGACGTTCGCAGGGGGTTTATGAAGCGCCTGGATAAGTCGTCTCTCGCGAACTATGAGAAGTCGGCGGAGGAGTATCGGGAGATATTCTCGAAGGAGGTTATCGGGCAATTCGACACTCCGCTCCTGCCCGCCAATCCACATACGCGCCTCGCCTACGAAGCCGAAAAATGGCGAGGGTATGAGGTTGTTCTGGACGTGTTTCCGGGCGTGATGGCGTATGGGATTCTCCTGCTCCCCAAAGACCTCAAGCCGAACGAAAAGCGTCCTGTAGTGGTGTGCCAGCACGGTTTGGAGGGCAGACCGCAACACGTTATTGGAAAGGATAACTTTGATTACTACAAGGCGTTCGCGGCGGAACTCGCGAATCGCGGATACATCACGTTCGCGCCGCAGAACCTCTATATCTTTACGGATAGGTTCCGAACGCTACAGCGCAAAGCGAACCCGCTTGGCAAAACGCTCTTTTCGATAATCGTTCCGCAACATCAGCAGATAACGGAGTGGCTCAAAACCCTCCCGAACGTAGACGGCGAACGAATCGCCTTCTACGGACTGAGTTACGGCGGAAAAAGCGCCATGCGAATACCGCCTCTCGTCAAAAACTACTGCCTCTCCATCTGCTCCGCCGACTTCAACGAGTGGGTCTGGAAAAACGCCTCCACGCAGTCGCCCTACAGTTACGCCATAAACGGCGAATACGAGATTTTCGAGTGGGACTTGGGGAGTACATTCAACTACGCGGAGATGGCGGCGCTGATTGCGCCCCGCCCCTTCATGGTGGAGCGCGGGCAGTTCGACGGAGTCTCTTCCGATGAAGCGGTGGCTTACGAGTTCGCCAAAGTACGCCACCTCTATCAGGCGGAGTTGGGGATAGGAGATAGATGTGAGATGGAGGTGTTCACAGGTCCCCACAGCATAAATGGCAAGGGAACCTTTGCCTTCCTCTCAAAACATCTGCGTTGGAAGTAGAGTAGGCTACAATGAATACTCCCCTAACGTGGTTGCTGGATGAAAAAAGCGACGAGGCGCAACTGAACGACCTGCGCCCCGCCATCAAGGCTATCGGCGACCATTATATTACGATGAGCCGCCATGAAGCGCAAAAATATCAGCGACTAATTGCGGACATTTTTGTCTAATAACCCTATATTCGATTGCTAAAGGAGCCTTTTAATGCAGTATAGAACGCTAGGAGAGACTGGACTGCGCGTCTCTGCGGTGGGTTTCGGAGTGTGGACGGTCTCCACGAAAATGTGGGGGATAACCGACGACCAGGTGGGGATTGACCTCCTGCAACGCGCCTTCGAGTTGGGAATCAACTTTTATGATACCGCCGACGTGTATGGCGATGGTAAGGGCGAAACGCTTCTCGCGGACGCGCTAGGCGAACACCGTGACGACATGGTTATCGCGACGAAGTTCGGTTACGACTTCTATAATTCGCCCGGCATACAGCCCGGTCAGAAAGAGCGTCCGCACGACTGGTCTCCCTCCTTTATTCGCAAAGCCTGTGAAGAGAGTCTCAAGCGCCTGAACACAGACCGAATAGACCTCTACCAACTCCATAACCCGCGCATGGACGCGCTCGAAAACGACGAGTTGTTTGCGACGCTGGACAGCCTGAAAGCGGAGGGAAAAATCCTCTCCTACGGCGCGGCGTTGGGTCCTGCGCTGCAACCGCAACGGCAGAGCGAAGAGGGTACCTACTGCGTTACACACCGTCATGCGCCTGTGCAGATTATCTATAACCTGCTGGAGCAGGTTCTGGGCGAAGCTATATTCCCGCACTCGAGGGAGCATGAGGTTCCCGTTCTTGTGCGCGTTCCCCACGCCTCCGGTTTGCTGGAAGGCAGTTACAACGAGGATACCACCTTCGCGCCCAACGACCACCGTAGTTTCCGCCTCACAACCGACGAAATGCGGAAGAAGTGGCTACTGGACGGTCTCAAGAAAATTGAAAAACTGAAGTTTGTCGCGGACGAAGCGGGGCGCACACTGGGGCAGATGGCGATACAGTTCATTCTGCACGAAAAGAGCATTTCAGGGCTGTTCCCGAATATTTACGACGCGAAGCAGCTGGAAGAACTCGCCCGCGCCACTGACACGCCCGCCTTCACCGAAGCGGAATTCAATGCCGTACAGGAGCTCTATGCACACGATTTCTATCTCGAAGAGGTCACTGTTTAGCCTCATAATCCTGTCACTTCTCTGTTTAGACTCCACGCTCTTCGCGCAAAAGTTAGGTCAGAGAAAGATTGTCAAGCCTCCGCAAATCGCCCTGCCTGTGATATTCACTTGTGGTGAAGACCATGCCGTAAAGCGACTGAATGCGAAGGGCATGATGTCTCCAATAGGGGCACACAGCGACAAAGTGACCGCGATGGCACTGGTTTCCGGCACGCAGGGAAGCCTTATTGTAAGCGGCGATGCGATAGGTAATATTAAGGTTTGGAATACCGCATATAGTAGGCTACTCCTTGAACAGAGGGCGCACGACAAGGCGGTTACTGCTCTCGCAGTCTCGCCAGATGGAAAGACGATTGCCACTACTGGCGAAGAGGGCAGACTGCGCCTATGGGACAGGAAAACGGGTAAGAGGCAGTTTGAGGTGCAGGGCGTTCAAGGCGCGTCGCCTGCTCTATTCTATTCGCTTGATGGTAAGATTTTGTATGCCACTACGCCGATGGAGCTGCTATCATGGCGTGTGGTAAACCTGCTGAATGGGGCGCGACATCTCTATCCGGAGCCGAATCAGCAGTTAGGTACAGCTAAGGTAAATGCCGCCGCGATTTCACTCGACGGCAGTCACCTTGCGCTAGCATGCGAAGACAGTTATGTGCGTATCTGGAACATTGTCACTAAGCATGAAGAGACTAAAATCCTGGTCAGTGAGTTCCCTCTTACCGCTGTTGCATGGACGAGTAACGGGCAGTGGATAGCGGCAGGAGACACGCGGGGGAATATACGGGTTTGGGAAGTCAGTACAGGCAAGGCACGCCTCTTTCTCTGTAGGGCGGGGGCGAGTGTGCGCGGTCTTGGCTTTTCGTCGAATGGTCAGGTATTAGTGAGCGCGAATAGCAAAGGGATGGTTCATTTTTGGGAGGCTAGCGGGGGGCTACTCATCTCGCAAAAGCCCATCCACCTGAATGGCATCACGCAACTTACTGTTTTGCCATAGGAAATACAAGGTGTTTTGTAACTACTTAATATAGGGTTTGAGATAGAGAATCGGGAAGTTAGGAGCGATTGCGCTCTCTACGCCCATCCCATCCCTATCCATACTGCAAGGCTTTTGCACTCCTCAAAAGTTGGCGAAAAACGGAGCATTGCAAGTCTCCCCTTTGTGAAGGTTCACTGGGGTATGTACGGATTTCGTATGCAAAAAACGGTATCGCCATACAAAACCACCTATAGGTCAAGCCCTTCGCCCAGAATTGGGAGAAGGGTGTCCGCAGGACGGGATGAGGGCGGGTACAGATAAGCCTCCCATATCTCATTACCCCCGCATACATACCCCAATGAGCCTTGTGAAGGGGAAAGGTTGGATAGAGGTGGACGGGTCAGTGCGGAAGCCTTGTAATACCGGGCATTCGCCTCTCTCCGTCCCGGGGAAAGGTTGGATAGGGGTCGCATTCCATTACCCCCTTGACAAGTTGCTTCACACCCTGTATTATAGTGATAAGTTTGCCCCCCTTCAAAAACACTAATCAAATACGTGTGGTTGTCCCCCTTCCTATATGACCGCACAGGAATCGCGACAAACCCGATGCCCATCTCTCCCAAAACACTACAGCGCAGACTTACAAGAGGACAGACCTACCTCTTTCTACCCTTGATTGCGCTTACTCAAATCGCACAGCCGCCGCCCTCAAATGAGAAGAGCCTCTGGGAAGTCCTCTCCGAAACACCTGCACAAGCGGTGCAGACAGGCGGTCTGGTTCAAGCCGAAGCCACACGCCAAAGGCTGGGCCCCATCCCCGGCTTTACTCTGCTTGCCCCGCCCCGTTCACAAATCAATATCGAGGATGTGATTGCAAAGCGCAACAGAAAATCAAAGGGCATCTTTGGAGGAGTTGGCGACTGGCTAAACCAC
This sequence comes from Armatimonadota bacterium, assembly GCA_026392135.1. Classification (GTDB taxonomy): domain Bacteria; phylum Armatimonadota; class Chthonomonadetes; order Chthonomonadales; family Chthonomonadaceae; genus CAIJLM01. The sequence goes on along the minus strand of JAPLCR010000332.1, from coordinate 6,208 downwards.
CTACAAAAATCCACAGGTACAAAAGTTGACCTTAAAGGCGAGAGCCGATTTACCTTGAGGAAAGATAGCGTATCAGGCAACACCGACTCTTTCCAGAGCGACACCTATCTGGGCAGAGGCTCCAACGGCTTCTACAACGAAACCAGCATGGATGTAGATGCGACCTTCCTCAAACACTTCCACTACCGTACCCTTATCAACAATAACATATTAAACAACGCAAATGACCCAAACTACAACCGCTCTCAACTAGAGTACAGTACCACCCATACCAAAGTCCTGTTCGGCGATATCAGTGCCGGTTTTCAGGGCAACTCGCTCATAAATTTCAACCGCTACCTCAATGGTGTTCAGTACACACAGTCGTGGTCGAATAACCTCCGCACCTCGGTACTCTTCTCTCGCACGCGTGCTGAAACCCGCACCATCACCGTCAATGGAAACGGCTCAGCCGGTCCCTACTACGTCTATGCAGGGCAGATAGTAGATGGCTCCGCGAAGGTTCGAGTCAACAACGTAGATGTGACTATCGGAACCGACTACACACTTGACCAGTACACGGGCGAACTTCACTTCTTAAATGGGCGCGTCATTCTTCCTACCGACACTATTGCCATAACATTCGAGACAATAGGATACAATCAAGGGCGCGGTACTATCTACGGTGTGCGAACGGAACTCGTCGCCTCTAAGAACAACACGCTAGGCTTCTCCTACATCGCACAGACCTCCGATACCAACAACGCACTACAGACCCGTACCCAACAGTTCTACGGTTTTGGAACCCCCGGAGCCGCCTACATATTAGATGCGCCCATAGATACCACACAGCTTGTTTCTGTTAAGATAGGGGGGGTTCCCCTTCAGCAGGGCGTAGATTTTGTAGTAGATGCACGCCTCCTCAATCAAATCCGTATCGTGAGCGCGATACCAAGCACCATCCTGATAGAAATCACCTACACCCCGCAAAACACAAGCGCCACCCCCGGCAATCGAAGCGTATTCGGGATAGACAATGTACTCCAATTAGGGGCGTTAGGAAGTGTACGCGCAGAGCTGGCATTCAGTGGGCTGTCTTTACAAAACACCAACTACGGAGGAAAGGCTCTGCAACTCCGTGCCGACCTCAACCTAATTCCACCCCGTAAAGACCGGGAAACCGACAAAATAGGCGCAGACAACAAGAAGGGCGAACGCTTTCAGCCCACCCTTCGCACTACCCTCGCCTATCGAAATATCAGCCCGACCTTCTCTTCAGTGCAAGCAGCCAACTTCAACCGCAATGAGACCGCCTACGACCTTAGCACAGAGTACCGCCCCTTCGATGGGTTACGCCTCAACGCCAGTTATCAGGACTCGCTACGCCCCTCTTACTCATCAAGCAGTACCGCCGCCACACAGATAGAGACGAACGGAACGGATAAGTACAACCAGTACGCGCTCGGCGGGAGTTACGAACGAGGGCGGATGGGAACAACCTTCAACCGCAATAGCTCCACTACAAATTTCGCACTGGGAGGTAATAGTAACAACAATACCAACATTCTCGCTTTCAACTACAAACTGGGGCGTGTAGGGCTAGAGTTCTCCCTCAACAGCTCCGATAGCAACGCCTCAACACTTGTTGCGAACGGAACCACCACCAGCCTCTACAACTCAACTGCCACAAACTCCGGCTATCGCTCCGGCATCAACTGGCAGACCAACTCGTGGCTCAACCTCTCTGCCGCCCTCTCTACCAATGCCATAAAGAGCCTGAGCAGCTCCTCTAGCACCTCCTCAAGCAACATAGACACCACCGCCCACGATAGCGAAATACGCGCCCGCATCACCCCCAACAAGATGTGGCGCATCGGCTACGCCTTCAACCTCTCAGATACAGGCGACTTGGGAAATAGCAGTAGCTCCTCCACAGGAACCGGAGGCACAGGGCTTCCCGCCTCGCGCCTCTTCACTCCCTCGCGTGACCTGAGTGCGGGAGGCGGCATAAACCCTATAGACAGCTCAGGGTCGGTGTTGGGGGGAGGTTCAAACTACAACCTCGGTAACTACGGTAGTTATAGCGGATACTTGGGGAGTGGACTGAACACGGGGTACGGCGCAAGTAGTTTTGGCGGGCGCAGTAGTACCCATCATACTCAGGTGGACTATCAGCTCAAAAAATTCAACATAGGAGCAAGTGCAGACATCGCATCCAGCGTTGGAGCCTATCAGTACAACAGTGCCCGCAACAGCCTACTCTTCCATGTTGGATTTCAGCCATCGCAAAAGTTACGCTTTGATATGTCTCTCGGCACACAGCGTATCAACTATAGCGGCAATATCGGCGGCTCATCAGGAAACACCTTTACACTTGGGCTGAATGCACGCCCTTTGGACAGGCTCAATATCACTATGGACTGGATGCTTCTTAAAAACGCCAGCAACATCAATTTCAGTGCCCTTACGGGTGGTACAGGGCAGACTGCCACGGACACCAGTACAAATCTAACCTCTATTCGCACACGCCTAGACTACACTCTCGCCGGACGGTGGACGCTCTTCACCGAGCTACAGAACTCCGACTCCGCAGGGTATTTGGGCGGTAATGAATCCCGCATCCGCTTTGGAGCGGACTACGCCCTTACACAAGCCTTCCGCTTCACACTAGGTTGGCAGAACAACAGCCGCACCAATAGTGACCCCCAAAACGCCCTCTATAACTACCGTGTGAGTTCGATTTTGGCAG
>JAPLCR010000332.1:1720-3432 GCA_026392135.1 Armatimonadota bacterium | reverse complement strand
GAGTTTGGCTTCAACTTCCGCTAAAACTGTGCGCCCTTTTCACCTAATTACTGGCTTCGTCTAGAAAAGTTTCTTAAAAACGCCTATTTTCCCGAACGAGAAAGTGGCTGTTTTCAAGAAAATTTGCGCTATAATAGCATTAGTTTCCTGAAAACGCCTAATTTCCCGAATGAGACAACCATGAAAAACAAGAAAATTCCTTCTGAGTCCGAGTTCTTGAAAACGCTTTTCAATGGAGAACTCCGGCTACCTCCACTCACCCTTCGGCGGGATAGGTCTCGCCCTGACCCAACAGCGCAAATAGCTCATCTTCGACCCGATGGCGTTTTACTTGTGAATTGGGATACTAAAAGGGAGAGGTATGTTTTTGAGTATAAGACAAGTAGCTCGCCCCGCGCTCTGGCGCAAGCGATGGAGCAAGCGGCGCAGTACGGGCGCAACCTCAATATGCGCCCTATGGCGATACTGCCCTATTTGAGCGAAGAGGCTCTTCATACGCTTGATTCGAGGGGCTTTAGCGGGATTGATTTGTGCGGAAACGGCGTGTTGTTTTCGGAAAACTTTCGTATCTGGCGAACGGGTTCTCCAAACCAGTTTTCAGATAGCCGCCCTATCAAAAACCCATTTCAGGGCGATAGTTCCGTTTTCGCGCGGTGTTTTCTGTTGCAATCTTCTTTTTCTTCGCTTACTGAACTGCATGATTTCGCCCGTGAACGCACTTTCGCCGCCTACAATGCGAGTGGCGGAAACTCCCTTTCTATGAGCATCGCCTCGAAAGCGGCGCACGCTTTGATAGAGGAAGGAATCATTGTGAAACAGGGCAAGAAGTTACAACTCTTCGATAAGCAAAGATTGACATCACAACTTAGCCGGGCGTACGTCCCATCACCGCATAAAGCCGTGGTTGGCAAAACGTCCTTAGATAACCAGAAAATCTGGGAAGCATTGGCGCGGGAGCGAGAGGCGAATGGCTTGCGTTGCGTTGCGGCGGGAATCTCCTCCGCAGGTTACTATCACGTTCTTGCAGGAGTGGAGCGCCTTAGACTCTATACGGAGGATTTACAGCGAGTGCAGGGGCTGTTGGATATGAAGGAGACTCCCGTCTTTGCAAATGTGGAGCTGATTGAGGAGCGCAGTCAGCAGGTCTATTTCGACTCTCAGCAGGACGGAAACGCCCTCCAGTCTTCATGGATTCAAACGTGGCTGGAACTTAGCGCCGCAGGTACTAGAGAGCAAGACGCAGGGAGGCAGTTATTGGATGCTAAAGCCAAATTTAGCATACCTGAGACGGTTAAGGAAGCGGTTATTGATAGTAGCATGAAATGGTAGAAAGGGGAAATAGTGAGCGATTACTTACTTGACGGAATTGAAGAGATTGCACGACAACCAGAGGCGGAAGGCGTTATCCTTACGGGCGGCTTAGGGATTCTACTGAAACAAGCCGACTTGAAAAAGCGTAAGCAGAGTACCGCTCTACCCATGCCGGAAGCGCGGGCTACTCTGGATATAGATATGTTTGTGAGAATTCAAGTTATCAGGGATGCCCCTCGGTTGAAACAGTTTGGAGAGATGTTGGATAGATAGGGGTATGACGTTTAGGGAATCGCGTCAGAATAAGTGTTCCATTTGAACACCAGAAGCCCTCACCCCCGTCCCCTCTCCCAATTCTGGGCGAGGGGTGACTAGGGCAGTAGGCGACTCTGTTTGCCTCT
>JAPLCR010000332.1:0-1684 GCA_026392135.1 Armatimonadota bacterium | reverse complement strand
GTTTTGGACTTACAGGCGCGTCCACCACTAGGCAAGGAAAAAAAGACAACTATAGACAGAGGCAACCGTGTAAAAAGCAAGACCCCGAAAACAGGGGTTCACGGCTACCGCACTCCCGAAGCGTTTGCAGTTGAGGACGCGCCAATCGCTATAGATATATCCGATGGCGTGCAGATTCATGTCCCTCATCCGTATGCATGGATAAATATCAAGATTGCGGCGGGGCATGACTGGTTGAAAGAGCGCCGTGGCGAGATAAAAGCGAAAGCAGACTACGATACAGAAGCAAGCCTTCGCTTAAAGCACGTTACCGATGTGTATGTCCTCGTCGCTATGCTGACCGAGCAGGAGTTGGACGAGGCGAAAGTGTTAGCTCAGAAATACAAAGACAACGAAAAGGCGATTGAAATCAGGAATCAAGCGATAGAGCTGTTCGGCAGTGAAGATTCTGAGGGCAGTCTTGCGCTTGGAGTTTACGCTCGACAAGCGGGAATAGATTTACATTATGAGACCTTTTGGGAGACGCTTAAACAGGTCATCTCTGCTTGAGGTAGTTGAGTATCGTCGCCATTACGTCAGAATCGGGCATGGCGATAGTACTCTGCACTCGCTCTGGCACGCCCGTTATTTTGAGAGCTTTGGGGTCGCTTGCGACTACGGGATTACCGGGGCGAAACCCATGCCTCTCCCATGCCAGTTTTTGAAATTCAGGGCTTTTCAGCGCCGCTAACAGGCGATCTCCGTTCGGTGAGAGAACGAGTAGCGGGTGCTGTGTCCAGACCGTCGGCTTAGGATAGAGTGTACGCACGTTCTTGCTGATGTAGGGCAGGTTCTGCGGCTGGTTCAAACTCACCTCCACCAACTGCGCCTCGTATCCTACTATCATGGGCTGGTCGCCAACGCTGAGAAAGTTGTTGAATATCTCATCGCTATTTCCGCTTTTGTAGCCCTGCTCTGTAAAAAACTCCTTTAGTTGAGGCAGTACGCCTGTGACTGTTCTACTCGTCGCCACCTCATTTTTGTTCAGGAGATTAGCGAGTAGACCGGCAAACATGATGCCCGAATTGCTCTGAGCGGGATTTGTGGAGTAGACTGTCACTCTCCCATTCAGATTAGGGAGACCTATAGAACTCCATGTTTTACGCTGAGTTATGAGTTCTAGGAGTTTCGTCATATCAGTTATGTAGTAGATTCCCGCCTCAACCTTTACAATTCCGCGCTTTATGAACGCATCCGCCACCTCCGTCGCACAGTAGAACGCCATTGGCGAGTTGAGGATAGTCTCACGGACACGGAGCGGCTTTGTGTACATCTGCGCCGCTACCTGACTAGAGGGCCAGAGCGCATCTAGTCCAGATGTGTCGCTCGTCACCATGTCAATTGACCCCTGCTTTTTATAGGCGACTGTCAGATTGAAGCGCTCTTGTAGTAGCTTCTTCACCTCAATATCCTCTAAAAGCCCAACCTTTTCACTCCCTAGTTTTATGTTTACGATAACCGGCTGCATTCCATTAGATGTGGTTGAGGGCGCGGTATCAGAGCGCCCTTTCAGAAACATACTCACAACCACAATGAGAATAGCAAGCCCCAAAATACCGAGACCGATGTTGCGTTCTTTCAATATCTTACTCCTTACCCAAAGTCTGGCTCACTTCATCCAGTATCGCCTGCCGCTGGGAAAGCG
>JAPLCR010000399.1 GCA_026392135.1 Armatimonadota bacterium | reverse complement strand
GATGCCGCTTCAAGCGTGTTTTTCTGGAACGCGCCGATGGTTGCACGCAGTTTCGAGACTTGACTGATGGCTTCATCCGTTATCTGAAGGGCTTGGGTTGCACCAGTCGCCGTTGTCACGTCTATCGAAGCAAGAGACTGCCCCGCGATGGTCGTATTGCCTAGGTTAGTGGTACGTATATTGCCTAGCCCAAGCTTGACGGTCTGCCCTGCATTCGCTCCAATCTGGAACTGTAGGTCGCCCGCTGTTACGTTCGCCACCGTCTTGTTGCTCGTGCTAGTACTATTGCCCTGCTCGGTCAACAGTATTGAGTTACCGTAGGTGTCGGTAACACGAAGCCCGGTATCTGCGGTAGAACGCCCACCTGTAAACGTAGCCACAACCGTAGTCGCTACGCCGCCGACAAGCCCGGTAGCAGTGACAGTGACGGTAGCATTCAAGCCTGCAACGTTCGTACCTACCGTACCAAAGATAAGCCCTGTACTCTCTTGAACATTGATATTGGAGTTCGCACCGTACTTCTGTTGGGTAAGGACGATCACACCAGAGCCGTTCGCCGAGCTGAAGTTTGCCGATACGCCCGTAGCACCCGCAATGTTGTTTATCTTGTCAATCAGCGATTGAACCGTGTCTGAGCCGTTTATCTGAACGGACTGTCCGTTCAACACCACGCTTCCTGCCGCAGTTGTGGTTGCACCGCCCGCAGTAGAAATAGTCGCGTTGGTGCTGGCATAAGTTACTGCCCCTTGGGCTTGAGCGCGGGTCGCCGCATTGTTGACAGTGATGTTGACGGTTCCGTTTTGAATAGTAACTCCACCGAATGTACTGCCAAACGTAGCTCCCCCAATAGAGGCGGTATCTACAACTGCTGCCGCAACGCCGGAAGTGCCATCCAGTAGTCTTTTATTGCCAAACTGGGTGTTTTCGGCGATACGCTGGATACTGGAGATAGCAGAGGTGATTTGTGCTTGGTCAGCCTGCACTGCCACATCGTCATTAACTCCAGTGTTAGCCGCATGAACGGCGAGTTGGCGAATGGTACGGAGGAGTGTGTTGGTTTCGTTCAAACCACCGTCTGCGGTCTTAATGACGTTCTGAGCGTCCTGGGTGTTGGAGATAGCCTGATTCAGACCATCGATCTGAGCGCGAAGCCCCTCCGAGATGGTAAGACCTGATGGGTCGTCTGCGCCGGTGTTTATGCGAAGACCACTAGACAGCTTTTGAATACTGCCCGCAATGGCTGAAGAGGCTTTTTGCAGATTGTTGAGTGCGCCGAGCGCAGCAACATTGGTGTTAATACGAAGTCCCATGGATTTTAACTCCTCCGTGATAATGGTACGGTGTGGCATCCTGCCACAGTGCTTTGTTGGAAATCCGTCGCTTCATAAAACTTTAGGATAAGTACCTGTTTTGAGAAACTCTGGTATTTCTTCGAGGTAGTTGTTCCATAGCGCCCCGTATTTTTAACATAGGTATGCAAAAAAAACCAAGTATTTTTTCGGTGTTTGTTCTTAGCGGTGCTTTAGCCAAAAGTGAACGAGACCAACCCCACAACCACGACCCACAAAGGCTACCCTCTTACGAAGGAGAGACTGAACAGAGCTAGCTGGACTATAGGGGGCGTAAATAGGCACGCTTTTACAAAATGCTTGCATCAGCCCCTGATTATGGTCTATCCTTATGTATCACAACCTAGTGTGTTGTGTTCAGTCGCCACATCACGATACTCCCGAAAGGAGTTTCACCATGCAACCTCGTTTTTGCATACTCTTCGTTGCCCTTATGCTGTTTTTTGCGTTGGTAGGGTGTGAGAATGGTAGCTCTGCTCCCCCCAACTCCATAACCTCTACTAACCCTCAAGACACCTCTGCCCCCGCCGACTTCACGATACTTTCAGGTTCCGAGAACGAGTCGCTGAAAACGATTATTAAAGAGTTTGCAGACCAGAAGGGCGTTACCATCGCTCTGGATACCAGTAAAGGGTCTGTAGACATTATGCTCGCGCTCAAACAAAAGGATATTCCCTACGATGCCGTCTGGCCCGCAAGCCATATATGGACTGACCTTGCCGGAACCCCAAGCCGAATATCCCGTGCGAAGAGTATTATGAAAAGCCCTGTTGTTTTCGCTGTGCGTAAGTCACTTGCCGAACAGTGGGGATGGACAAAAAAACCTGTTCGTGTATCCGACATTTTAGCAAAAGCCCAGTCCGGCGATTTGCGCTGGATGATGACCTCTGCTAGCCAATCGAACTCAGGCGCGTGTTTCTATCTTGCGTGCATAAACGCTTTCGCGGGCAACCCTAGCACATTGACCGCCGCGATGCTGGAAAACCCTCAAATCACCCAGAAAATCAAGTCTATCTTTGGAACCGTCACCCGAAGCGCGGGAAGCACAGGGTTTCTAAAAAAGACCTACCTCAACGCCCCAAAAGCGTATGGTGGTATGGCGACCTATGAAAGCCTGATGATAGAGACGAATCAGGCACTCATCGCAAGTGGAGAGGAGCCGCTCTACGCTGTCTACCCAACCGATGGAGTCACCTT
>JAPLCR010000072.1 GCA_026392135.1 Armatimonadota bacterium | reverse complement strand
TTAACAAAGTTTCCCGTTATCTTCGCCTTCTCTGAGAAAAGGGCAAGTGCGACATTTTTCAAAGGGAAGTCGGTGGGCAGGTGTGCCTTAAAAGCGCGATTCAGGTTCGGCTCGGAAATAACAATACGAAATTTCACCTCTCCCAGCTCTGCCTTAATAGCCGCCTCATCTGTAGTGCCCACACTCCAGCTCGCTCCTTCAAGGCGCACCTCATCGAAAGTAACCTCGTGATTCAGCACGACATTTTGCAGGTTGATGCGTGACACTCCTGCCGCAAGATGAAACGATTGTGCGTCCAATTTTCTATCTATCCCCCACTCTATATCCTAAGAATTCTGCGAATTTGCCTATTTTGGGGCACGAATTTGAAATCTGTACCCTATTTCACAAACTCTTGACACGCCCTGCCTCGTATAGAATATACTTAATACTGTTGGGTGTAGTATTTTCATGTTTACAAATTTCATGGAGAGTAGGTCACAACATTGTATAACTCCCATAATGGTAAAGTCCCAGTACCCACCTTAGAGCGGCTAGCGACCTATCTTCGCTACCTTATAGACCTCGAACAGTCGCATACCGAGACTATCTCCTCCGCAGAGGTTGAACGACAGACGGGTATTAACGCTGCTCAGTTTCGGAAAGACCTCTCCTATTTTGGAGAGTTCGGAAAACCCGGTGTAGGCTACAATGTCGTAGACCTCCAAAACCGCATTGCCCATATTCTAAAAATTGACCGCGAACAGCGCATCATACTCGTTGGTGCAGGCAACCTCGGCTCTGCCCTTGTAGGTTACCCTGGTCTCAAGGAGCATCGGTTCAACCTTGTCGCCGTATTTGATAATAACGTTGGTAAAATAGGTCGCCCTCTGTGGGATTTGCAGATTCAGGACATCACCGCCCTCAAGGAGGCGAACGCCACGCTGGAAGCCCGCATCGCCATCCTCGCAGTCCCCGCCACCGCTGCCCAAAAAGCGGCTGACTTACTTGTGGAGGCAGGTGTTACCGCCATCCTCAACTTTGCGCCGGTGCTTCTGCGCGTTCCTCGCTCCGTCTCCGTTCGCAACGTCTCCTTCTTGCAGGAGTTAGCGGTCTTGTCTTACCACCTTAGTGCCGCGCCTGAAGCCTAGCGCAAACCTCTCTCTGCCTTGTGGGTAGAGAGAGGTTTAGCAAGTTACTTCGCCCCCTGTTTATCGCGCCCTGCACCCCGTGCATTTTCACTGTTCTTGCCCTTCTTCTTCGAGTCGGTTCTGCCTTCCCGTACCACATAGAGTGCCACATCCCGTGCGATAGGAGGCGTGGAGAGCCAGAGGGCTTCCTTCTCCTTGTCAACAGTTAGGTCGGCGTTATCAATACTCTTACCACCTGTAACATCCCACCATGTCGCCTTATATTTGCCTTTTTTCAGCCCCATCAAGTTGATGCGCCCTGTTGTTGAAGCAACCTCTCCCTTGCTGTCAAGATTACCGCGATGATAGAGCCATGCTGCCGCATACTCTTTTCCAATTCGCGCATAGTCCGCGAGAGCAGGTGCGTAGTTCACGAGAACAATCTGCCGAATGACAACCCAGTCTTTGCCGGGGTTCTCAATGGTGATGGTCTGCGCTCCGGCGGGAACATCCAGCGTAAGGGCTTTCTCTTCGGCTGTAGTGTCTTTGGTGAACTCCTTTGTCGTCTCTTTCCCTGCACACTTCACGACTACCGTACCGCCCACTGCCGAAACCTGCCCAATTTTCACCTCAACCTTACCCGCAGAGGCATAACTCACCTGAAGCGTAAGGGGCTTGGGGGTCATTTCACGATGCGCCGCCCCTTGTAGGAAGGAGGGGAAACTCTGAATCCCGCTAACAACGCCGCTACTACTCACCACAAATTCGTTCTGCTTTGCAGTTGTCCAGCCTTCACCGGGGGCAAAGCGCAGGTCAGCTTTTTGCGAAGACTCCATGGGGAGTTGTGCGGAGACCAGATCGCCTTGATTAGGCAACGAAGAGGCATCCAAGAAGTTTCGCACCTGTTGGAACTCCCCATAACGATTACCCTTCTCCACCGCATCCCAGTCCCAATACATTGCAGAGCCTGTTGGGCTGTTCATAATACTCGCCCACAGTCCTTTGTGAAGTACGTGCCCCTCTGTATCGCTCAAGTTCGACTCTCCGAACTCTCCAATAAAGTGAGGTTTCTCCAGCTTTTTACCTATCTCCGTAGTGGGCTGTGTAAGCAGAGAGGAGAGAATATCAGAGGGATAGATATGCGTCTGAGTATAGTCAACAGTCTCCCATATCGGGCTGTCGGCAGGAACACCGGGGCGTGCACTCGTGGTTATCAGGTGGTGATACCCATCGAACTGGCGCAAAAAGAGAGACATCTCCCTGTGCCACATCGCAATATCTTGCCACTGCTTGCCGCTCCCCGCGTCCGTGCCCTCTACTTCGTTAAAGAGTTCCCATGCCAAAATGTTGGGCGAATAGCCCCACCGCGCCATAATATAGTAGAGTTTACGCTTCGTCAGTTTACGGGCTTTTATATCTGTGAAAAAGTCTTCAGGGTTCTGAAGGAATCCGCCATTTTTCACGTTCCAGGGGTTGTCTTCCCAGTTCGCATTGTTGTTATTAGAGTACTTATAACCCTTTTGGCTCGAAAACTGCCCATGGTGTTGTAGCGTAAGTTGAAAGTAGATACTGCTCTTACCTGCCGCTTCCACAATGCTATCCCACTTTTTGGCGGTGTCGAGGTCAATCTGCCCTGGCGCAATCTTCTTCGCTTTATCGGCACTCCAGTCGAGATTCTTACCGTCCCAGTGGTTCATCCAGATACGTGCCCAGTTTTCACCAGAACTCCCCATTTTTTTCAAGATTTCTGGTACATCTGGTTGGTTATTCGACTTCCAAGCCACATTATGTCCAAGAGGATAGTAGCGGGAACCGTTATCAAAAATAAAGCGAGACTTGTCACCTTTATCTATGCGGACGAAACCCGCCTCCGGCTCTCCCGAAACAGTCCAGTCTTTGGGTTCCAGCCTCTCTTCATGTGCAATTTCGTTATTGTGCTTCACCTTCTCAACGCTGATTTTGCCCGTCCCCATGGGCGTATAGCGTACCTTCCAGTTGTTGTTCCCGTCGTAGAAGGCAGGAATGTCTACCTTGCCTCCATCTGATTTCTTGAGTGTCACAACAACAGCGTTCTGCTCAAAGTCGAAGGGGTCGCCCTTTACATCCTTCAGCTGGAAGGAGCCTTCGATTTTGGCATAGGAGCCTCTGCTCACGGCGGTAGTGCCTCCTTCGCGGTTCCCACCATAGTTATTGGCGATTGAGTTGTTGTACCCGCTTCCAATATCACCATTGATACTGCGCGAAAAACCACCGTAGTCTTGTTGTGCGCCCCCGCAACCTACGAGGCTTAGCGTGACTACAAGGAAGGTCAGAAGAGGAAGGGTATCCGTTTTTTTCATCATGACAAAACTCCTTACACAAAAACCGAACTTACTTAGAGAAAACTGCTCGAAAGAGCGACTGTGACATATTCTCTACTCTCATTATAGTACAAAAGTTGCCCGTTTATCCTCTCCTATTTAGCTGAATAGCCTGATAAGCCTCATTTGAGGAGGAAATTTCACGCTTCTCACGCTGATAATCCAATGCACGGACGTGCAAAATGCACCGCTTTTTGCTACACTACAGGGTAAGTAATCAGAAACCTCGCAGGAGAACACGATTTGAAAAAGCGTATCGTCATTTTAGGCTCAACCGGTTCGATAGGCACGCAAGCACTAGACATCATCTCCCGCCTCTCTGAGCGGTTTGAGGTTGTGGGCATAGCTGGTAATAACAACGTCGAGCTGCTCGCAAAACAGGCGAACCAATTTAACGTAAAATACGTATCTATTGGTAACGAGACTAAACGTGCAGACCTTAAAGCACGGGTAGGGAACAAGGCTGTCAGCTGTGGAGTCGAAGGGATGTGCCAACTCTCCACGCTTCCAGAGGTTGACCTCGTTGTCGTCGCCGTAGCGGGAGCAATTGGTATTGCACCCACCCATGTTGCCCTAAAAGCGGGCAAAGATATCGCACTCGCGAGTAAAGAGGTACTTGTCGCGGCAGGTGAGACCACGATGCAACTCGCACGCGAAAAGTGCTGTGCTATCCTCCCAATAGACAGCGAACACTCCGCTATCTTCCAGTGCTTGCAGGGCGCACCAGAGAAGAGCGTTGAGAAGGTTCTGCTCACGGCTTCAGGGGGTCCGTTCCGCACCATTTCCAAAGAGGCTCTCGAAAACGTCACGGTGGAGCAGGCATTAAAGCATCCCACATGGAATATGGGGGGGCTGGTTACGATAAACTCGGCAACCCTAATGAATAAGGCACTAGAGACCATTGAGGCGAAGTGGCTCTTTGATGTCGCAATAGAGGATGTGGAGGTCGTGGTGCATCCGCAATCCATTATCCACTCGATGGTTCGCTTCAACGACGGCTCCACGCTCGCGCAGTTGGGGTTGCCCGATATGCGCCTCCCAATTCAATATGCGCTGGTCTACCCTGAGCGTGTGCAGACGAACCTGCCGAGAATGGAGCTAAGGGACTATGCGAATCTGACGTTCGAGGCTCCAGATGAAGAGAAGTTCCCTGCACTGCGCTTGGCACGCCACGCCGTGTATCAAGGGGGAACGCTTCCTGCCGTAATGAATGCCGCGAACGAAGAGGCTGTAGCCCTCTTTTTGAACCGAAAAATCGCGTACCTAGATATAACACGTACTATTGAGCGTGTTATGGAGCGTCACACACCGATTGAGGCGACCTACGAAAATGTACTGGGTGCGGACGACTGGGCGCGGGAACAGACCCAAAATATTTAAACGTTAGCGCAGGAGAAAGTTTCTATGCAGTATCTCATCTCTGTCTTCTACTTTATTGGTGTACTAAGCGTACTTGTGATTGTTCACGAGTGGGGGCACTTCATTGCGGCACGTCTCTGCGGAATGCGTGTAGACGACTTCTCCCTCTTTTTCGGGAAGAAGCTCTTTAGTTTGGGAGTACGAAACGGCACGGAGTACAATATCCGCTCCATTCCGCTTGGCGGCTTTGTAAAGATAGCAGGCATGGAGCCAGACGACATCTCCAACGGCGTTCCTATTCGCGCCGCTATCGCTTCCCGCAAAATGAAGAAAAAGAGTTTGATAGGGCTAGATATGAAGGCACTGGAGTCTATTGCCCCCGAAAACATCTCTGCAAAGATCTACGATGCCGTCTACGAAAGTATCAGTGAAGAAGGGCACTTGACGAAAGAGGGAATTGAGGAGTTAAAACTCCTTGCTATCTCCGCCTCCACTACCGAAGAAGAGCAAAAGTACCTTGAAGCGGTTCTGGAAACCCTCAACTACTCACCCGACCCGACCCACTACAATCAGAAACCGCTTCTGCAACGTGCCTTCGCCATCTTCGCGGGTCCTTTTATGAGCCTGCTGTTTGGCTACCTACTGTTCTGTGCTATGGGCGTTACGACGGGGTTGCCGACAGGTGTAGACAATAAAATTCAGGTATTGGTGAAGGGTAAACCCGCAGAGAAAGCGGGGCTTAAAGTAGAAGACCGCATCATCGCCGTAAACGGAGTACAGATAGCGGATGGCGAGCAGCTGGTAAACATTATTCACAAAAGCACGCAAGGCACTCCGCTCAAGATTATGGTTCAACGGGGTGACCAACAGATTCCCTTCTCCGTTACGCCGTATACGGACAACCTTAGCGGAAAGCCAGTGGGGCGATTAGGTTTCGCGCCAGGTGATAGGTGGAAGGGTTACTCGCTTACAGAATCGTTTGCGATGGGAAACAAGATTTTCATGGCGCAGGTAACGGGCATTCTACAAACATTTAGCAAGCCAAAAGAGATGAAGGAGAGTGTGGGGGGTCCCATTGCGATTGCGGGAATTATTCACGAGGGCGGACGGCAGGGGTTCAATCACATCCTGCTATTAGCCGCCTCGTTAAGCCTGAGCCTTGGTGTTCTAAACCTTATTCCTATTCCCATACTGGATGGCGGACACCTACTGCTTCTGGGAATAGAGGGCATTCGCCGACGCAAGCTCTCCAGTAATGAAACCTACGCCGCCCAGCTGTTTGGGCTTTCTGTGATAGGTATGCTCTTCATTTTTGTGATGTATAACGACCTTTCACGGCTGTGGAAACACTAGCAACGCAAAAGTAAGGCTTCGTGAGTTCCCTCGTCTTCTAGGTGCTTACCTGTGAAGAAGAGGGAACTCTCATTTTTTTCTTGACAAAACCCCCAAAAAAGGTTATATTATGTTGACTTTGCGGGAGTAGCTTAATGGTAAAGCTCCTGCCTTCCAAGCAGGTGACGCGAGTCCGATTCTCGTCTCCCGCTCTCTCTCCTTTGCCTCCGTAGCTCAGTGGATAGAGCAACTGCCTTCTAAGCAGTTGGTCGCAAGTTCGATCCTTGCCGGGGGTAGATGCCCGCATTGTTCTATGGCGGCTGTAGCTCAGTTGGTTAGAGTGCCAGGTTGTGGCTCTGGAGGTCGCCGGTTCGAAACCGGTCAGCCGCCCTCCCTTTCCCCCTCAGTAAGTACCGGAGTTGCAACTTCTATTTCCACCGTTAGAGTGTCCGCACACCCCTTCCCACTACTATAAATAGTGGTACTCCGTTTGCCTAAAACTGCTCTCCCCAACTAAAAAAGGCTTTCGAGACTACTCCATTTGTTGAGCATTTATGAGTGAGGGCATAGAAGGGTCACTATTATGCAGGTATTTGTGCCTAGTAGCCTCTCTTTTCAAGAGTGTGCGCGGATATTAGACAATAGGCGGCTTCAAAAACAACTCCTTGAGGCATCGCAGATGTTGGAGACTTTGAGCGGTAAGCCAAACAGAGACGGCAAGCCTCGAACAGGGTGGATGAACCACCCCGCGCTCACTGCATGGAGACACAACCTGCCCGCGTTGGCGGCTTACGCCATCGCCTGCGCTGATGAATGCTCAAAGCGAAACATCAAGAACGACCTGCTACGAGGAAGGGTCAGCGCGTACCTTGAAACTCCCTACACGCTCCCCGCTTGGTGGGGTGATGAGAGGATTCATGCTTCGCACCGAGCGAGACTGCTCAATAAGGACTTTCGGTTTTACGAACAGTGTGGATGGGAAGAGGCAAAATGGGAACACCTCGCAGATAGTAACTACCAGTGGGCGATATGGGTAGGCGAAAGTTCGACAGAGTACGTACTGGAAGCACGCAATTCAAAACTCTCCCCAAAACTGCGAGAAGAGCAAAATAGACTGTCCGCTCAAGTAAGGCAACTTCAGCAAGACTACGGATACCTACCTTAACAGCCTTCTCTAACCGAGACACAAGATGAGAGAGGCTGCTGTCTTTTATCTCGCTTCACCGCTTTTGGAGGGGCTACTCCCCTCTCCCAAAGCAGAAAGAGTAGAGTGTAAGGGAGTTTTGTACTATGCGTCTATGGACAATTCAAGACTATACTGTCTGGGAGGCACTCTGTTCTAAGGGCGAACTGCTTGTCGATATAGAGCTGAGTGAAGACTACCCTAACTGGTCGTATGCCTATGACTGGTTGCGAAAGCAGATGGCACAGCGTATGAAGGAGTATGATGGCAACTACCCCTGGTGGGCATGGGTTTCTCCTAAGCCCGACTTACGAAGGTTCAGACATTCGTACCCCGTGGGTATGCGTTCAGTGCGTTTGGAGTTGGAAATAGAGGCAGAGTATGTCCTATCGTCCTGTTTTTCGGTATGGGAAATGGTTTTGGGGTACGGCTATATAGCGAAAGATAAGGAAGATGCGGATGGGTGGGACACTCAAGCAGTAGCGCAGGGTATCGACGGTATAACCGGTATCCTACCTCAGCCCTGGCAGCCTTTACTTGAGGCGAGCTGTTGAAAGGCTGAGGCTATCCGATGTGGTTCGTATGGATGAGTTTACGATGACAGGGCAGGCACGGCTATGAAACTTCACCCTCAAGAAGAGTCCCCTAAGCCCACACTCTACCTGATATGTGGGCTACCCGGCGCGGGGAAAACCACCTTCGCAAAAAAACTAGAGCAATCTAAACAAGCGTTACGCCTATCACCCGACGAGTGGATAGCTCCCCTCTTAGCAAATACCGCCGATAAAGCGGAGTTGGACAGACTTCGCACGCCCGTCGAGGCGCTACAGTGGGAGGTTGCACTACGAGTCTTGAGACTTGGGGTAAATGTGATATTAGAGTGGGGATTTTGGGCACGGGAGGAGCGGGATGGCTACCGCCAAAAGGCAGAAGCACTAGGCTTCCATGTCGAAACGCTCTATCTGAAAGTCAGCCTTGAGGAGTTAAGCACACGGCTCTCCAAGCGCAATGCCAACATACCACCGGGAACATTCACTGTAACACAGGAGCAGATAAACCTCTGGTCGTCGTGGTTTGAAGAGCCTATGGTGAACGAACCAGTGACCTATATCGAATAGCCTTCTCCAAAAACCTAATTCGAGATAAAATGGGGGATCTCGCGGCGCGTGAGATTAGAGTTGTTGGGGTTCATGGTCTCTCCTCGTTATTACGTTGATTTGAGGTGATGGGCATGAAGTCCTGCTTGGGATGAGCGACCTTCCCATAATCGGTAGGCGCACCCGATATTTACAGATAGAGCGAAGAGGCTATCGCCCCGCCCCATGTTTGACAAGAAGTCGCTCTATTGCGATACTCTCTTCTCGTGCAGTGTCTAGCGGGTCTCTTGCGGTATGTAGCGGGCTATAATGCCACTGGTCTCCTAAGTTGGGGTTGGCGCGGTAATCCAGTAATACCTTTACGCTCTCGTAGTCGCCTTTGTCAATCGCGTAGTTCAGCGGAGTAATACCCTCTTCGGCATACAAGGAGTCTCTATCGTCGGGGTATGCGTCGGGGTTGGTTCCTCTGTCTAGTTCCGCTTTTAGGGCGTTTGTATCCTTGCGGTCGATAGCGTTTATAAGCGCATCGTAGCGGGGGTAACGAGAGTGCCTAAACTGCCCCGTCGCAAACAGGCAGATAGTGACCACAAGAGCGATACGAAACAGGCTCCTCTTGCCTCTTAAACGAGAATAACGTGTTGCGGGTTGATTCACTATGCCCCCCTCCATAAAAGACCTACGCTTTTGGCGGACGAGCGAATACCGACGCGGGGATAGCAGGATTAACGCGTATCTGCGTGAAGGTTTGCACGCTGTCCATGCCCACTTTACCGGATTGACCTTTGGGTGTTGTAGCGCCTTCCATGTTCATACTCATGATTTGGCGCAGTTTCACGAGAAGGAACGTTTTTGCGTCAATCCAGAGAGTGACATCGCCTAACATCCCCTTTGTCTTAACCTTGAAGGCGTCCTGCCCGTTTACCTTTTCATGGGTTACTTGAGAAGGTTGCAGTACAGCGAGGTAGTCGCCCCAAACGGCGTGAAGGAGTATTGCGGGTATGGTGGTGGCGGCGTTCATGGAGACTCCGGTAAAGGCGCCTATCGCCATCTCCGTACTCGGCGCGACATCCCACTTCTCTGGCGAAAGAACGGACGTTTGCCATGTCTTTTTTCCATCCGAGACAAACGCAAACCGCCCCTCCGTCATCATTGTTCCCTCAACGCGAATCTTGCCGGGGCGGACAAACTGGACGGTCGCCTTCGTGTTATAAGTATTGTTCATGCCGCCCATGCTACTCTTGGTGACAACCTGCGTGGTTCCGCTATACGATTTAAGCGAGTCGTATGCCTGTTTGCACCGCGTAAGTATCTGTGCGCCTGTGAGTTCAGCCTTGGCGGGAAGCGCTATGCCCAGCGTTCCCGCTAAGGACAAAATCAGCCCTACCGCTCCTGATTGGATAAAAGGGAGTCTGCTCATATCGTTCTCCTATACTGTACGAAAATGTTGAAACGTAACCTCTACAGTATAGCGCATTTTTTGGCAATTAGCGCGATTATTACCACAGTTGGTAAGAGTTCACTCTTTTGGGAATGAACCGTGAAATACGCGAAAAAATGCACACAATCCCACCGCTTGGAACGACACGCACAGGCTTCCCAATCTCAAACCACGAAGGCTCCTCTCCTGCCCAAGAAAACAGAATAGGAGCGAAACCACCTTGCATACTGAGCCTTTTCTCCCAGAATTGGGAGAGGGGTGTCCGCAGGACGGGGTGAGGGCTAGGAGAGGTTGGGTGAGGTTATGTGAAGAGCCCCATAACCCGGAACTCTTACCTATATCGAGTAGTCTTCCAAAAAGACCTGTAGTTTGCGCGGCGTAACGTGGACGTGTTCGCCCAAACGTAGCCCCAACTCATAGTACCGCTCTCGTGTCAACTCTATCAGCACAAAGTCTTTAGTATCGGCGCGTTCCAACTCTACCCGTACTACGGGACCCACCGCATGAATGTGCTGA